>NZ_JANGBZ010000149.1:0-254 GCF_024462915.1 Clostridium sp. DFI.5.61 | reverse complement strand
CCTTTTTGGGTTTTCGTCCAGATAAGCCGAAGGGGATGCACGAAACAACATACCGCCGCCACCTGATTCGCTTCTCACAATATCAGCTCCGGCACGGAAAGCGGCTGATGGAAGATCTGGCCCGGATATGCCGATAGTACATCCCCCCACCCCTACCCCCTTTGGGAATCTCGCTAAGGGACCGGTGAGGGGAACTTTTTCCAACTCTGAAACATTATACAGAAAAAGGGGGCCGCTCGTGCGGGCAGCCCCCT
>NZ_JANGBZ010000148.1:0-254 GCF_024462915.1 Clostridium sp. DFI.5.61 | reverse complement strand
CCTTTTTGGGTTTTCGTCCAGATAAGCCGAAGGGGATGCACGAAACAACATACCGTCGCCACCTGATTCGCTTCTCACAATATCAGCTCCGGCACGGAAAGCGGCTGATGAAAGATCTGGCCCGGATATGCCGATAGTACATCCCCCCACCTCTACCCCCTGGGGGAATCTCGCTAAGGGACCGGTGAGGGGAACTTTCTCCAACTCTGAAACATTATACAGAAAAAGGGGGCCGCTCGTGCGGGCAGCCCCCT
>NZ_JANGBZ010000147.1:0-256 GCF_024462915.1 Clostridium sp. DFI.5.61 | reverse complement strand
TCAGCGGCCAGACGTTCGCTACCACATCATTACGTAATACGCGTAAAGGCTGCGTTGCCAACAACAGGCGGTATGGTCGTAGCCCCACCAGCAGCGAAATAACCGTCATGGTGCCGAGCGCCCACAGCCACGGCCAGAGGCTGGCTGGCGGTAGTGCAGCAGGCAGAACGGGCTTGAGCAGCACCATCAACACGTTTTCGAACAACAGGCCTATCGCCCCACCGGTAACGGCTGAAAGTACCAGCACCATCAACCA
>NZ_JANGBZ010000146.1:0-256 GCF_024462915.1 Clostridium sp. DFI.5.61 | reverse complement strand
GCCACGAACTTCGATTTCACGGACTTCATCGCCCGGGTAAGCCGAACCGATTTCGTGCTTGATACGTTCTGCGGTGGCTTCACAGATCAGAGAACCGTAATTACGACGTACATAGTTGATGATAGCTTCGTCGAAACGGTCACCACCAATGCGCACGGAAGAGGAGTAAACCACGCCGTTCAAGGAGATAACAGCAACTTCAGTAGTACCACCGCCGATATCAACCACCATAGAACCGGTCGCTTCAGAAACCGGC
>NZ_JANGBZ010000145.1:0-257 GCF_024462915.1 Clostridium sp. DFI.5.61 | reverse complement strand
AATCAGGGGAACCAGAATGATTAACAGCCCAGAAAACATGAAAACCCAGTCCTTGCAAAGAAGATTCGAAATGCGCGATGACACACTACTGAAAGCGGAAGGACGAGTAAAGTTGCAATTAAAAGGAAATGTTATCCATAAGGATCGGTAGGGTATTCATTTTCATTTAAAGATATTCTTGCGCTTTAATTACAAACCGCACCGGTGTTGGGGGCGTCAAAATCGCCGACCCGGTAGCCGTAAGGGATAAGTCGAGG
>NZ_JANGBZ010000144.1:0-259 GCF_024462915.1 Clostridium sp. DFI.5.61 | reverse complement strand
GCCGAATCATGAAAAACCAGTTCGGTGGCTGGAATCTCTCTTTGTTTAGTGCCTCGCCGGATCTGCTAAGCTGCCTGCAGCTGCGTGCAGACAAACAGTACAAGGCGAAAAACGGCCCGCTGGACTGCGTACAGAAAAACTACCACGTTGCCGAAAGCACACCAGACAGCAAACCGGCAATGGTAGCGGAAGACTACGCCAACCGCCTGCGTAAGAACCTCAAAAAATTCGAGAAGTGGGCACGTCAGGAAGGGATTGA
>NZ_JANGBZ010000143.1:0-260 GCF_024462915.1 Clostridium sp. DFI.5.61 | reverse complement strand
CCCGGATGTTTAAAAACTGGGGTCTCAAACGTCTCAATGATGTGGAGTATCATGAATCCATTGATGAGATGAAACACGCCGATCGTTATATAGAGCGCATTCTTTTTCTGGAAGGTCTTCCAAACTTACAGGACCTGGGCAAACTGAACATTGGTGAAGATGTTGAGGAAATGCTGCGTTCTGATCTGGCACTTGAGCTGGATGGCGCGAAGAATTTGCGTGAGGCAATTGGTTATGCCGATAGCGTTCATGATTACGTC
>NZ_JANGBZ010000142.1:0-264 GCF_024462915.1 Clostridium sp. DFI.5.61 | reverse complement strand
CAGACTGCAATGGAGTGCCGGGCCGGGCAGGCTGGATGATATTTATCAATTCACCATAGAACCCCGCAGCGGATTTGCGCTGATTGATACGTGGCTTTCTGGCGATCGCGAGGCATTTACCAATGCAATCAACCATTTGATACTTCCGGTTTTATTACTGGCGTACTTCTCGCTCGCCAGTATTACGCGCCTGACTCGTTCCGCCTGTCTTGGCGAAATGAATAAAGAATATATTCTGCTGGCCCCTTTGGCGCGCGCCAGCAG
>NZ_JANGBZ010000141.1:0-267 GCF_024462915.1 Clostridium sp. DFI.5.61 | reverse complement strand
ATCAGATGCTCGCCCTGAACGGCAAAACCGATATCGCAGAATGGCAGTCCAACGACATTTTTCAGCGCCGGAACGCCTTTGTCATACAGCCGCACCAGTGGTTTATGGGCATACGCCTGCTGTAACGCTTGCGCCACTTGCACCTGGCTCACACCCGGTTTCAGGCGGCAGGTAATGGTTTCGAGAATGCCGCGCGGGAAATTGCCCAGATGCGGGGTGAAGATAACGTCAGCACCGAGGTGTGTGGCGATCTCTGGTTGATGGCGA
>NZ_JANGBZ010000140.1:0-267 GCF_024462915.1 Clostridium sp. DFI.5.61 | reverse complement strand
AGTGTGCCGGTCTCCGTTATCGGGGAAGAAGTGGCTGATCTCAGCCACCGCGAAAATGACATCAAAAACGCCATTAACCTGATGTTCTGGGGAATATAAATGTCAGGCTCCGTTATACACAGCCAGTCTGCAGTCATGGTACCGGCAGTGTATTCTGCCGGGCAGCCTGCATCGCTGCCTGTTGCCATTGATTATCCGGCAGCTCTGGCACTTCGCCAGATGTCGATGGTCCATGATGAACTGCCAAAATATCTGCTGGCTCCGGAA
>NZ_JANGBZ010000014.1:0-76977 GCF_024462915.1 Clostridium sp. DFI.5.61 | reverse complement strand
GGCGGCACGATTCCTTTTACCTTAATAAAAACTGGGGGCCCGGGAGGCCGTGCGGCCTCCCGGTCCCTGTTTTGGACAGAGGGTGTGCTTACTGGGTGGTGATGACCCGGACCTTCTCGCCGTAGGGGTCTACGTAGATAGTCAGGTCGTCGGAGTAGGCGCGGATCTGATACAGCGGGTCATCGCCGGTGAACCAGACCTTGGTCGTGGTGTTGTAGCAGGCCACCTTGTTGGACACCTGGTACACCTTGCCGCCCGCGTTGACGTAGGAGGCGCCGTTGCTGACGAAGAAGTCGCTGCGGGACACGCCCTCCACAGCCTCCAGGGTGACCCGGGAGCGGAGCTTGCCGTCGCCGTCCACCGCGATGCCGCCGGGGACGCCGTTGTCCCCGATGTAGCCCACATTGGAGAAGCTGGTGGTGCCCTCCGGGCTCTCGAACCGCAGAGTGCGGACATAGGAGACCTTGCCGGACTCATCTCCTTCGACCTCTCTGGTGTCGGAGAAGAACAGGCCGTACTGATAGGCGTCGCCGGTGGCGCCCTCCAGGATGATGAAGTCCACCATGTCGGAGGAGTTCAGGTGATAGGTGGCGATCTTGTCGCCGGGGATGGAGTGGGCCTGGATGTCAGCCAGCTCCAGCTGGACCACCGTGCTGCCGCTGACCCGCTCGAAGACGTGGACGCCGGCGGTGACGGGATAGCTGCCCAGTGTCATTTTCTGGAGGTCGAAGACGCCGCCCACAGAGCGGTCAGACATGCGGCTGGCGCTGATGACCCCCGCCTTGGAGGAGGAGACCGTGACCAGCTGGTCCTTCACGCTGTCGGAGAGGCTGGAGGAGCTCTTCAGCTCGATGGTGCCCCCCGCGGGGAGGAAGACCTTCACGGAGCTGCCTTCGGCCAGGCCGATGGCGGTGGAACGGGTCTTGGCTCCGGGCTCCGCCATGCCGGCCACGTTGCCGTCCGCAGTGAGAAGCAGGACTACCGTCTTGCCCACGTCAAAGCTCTGGATGGATTCCAGGGCGCTCTCCAGGACGGTGAACTCGTGTCCCAGCACCGTGATCTTCTGGGGCGCTCTGGGGTTGGGCTCGGCGCTCTCGTAGACGCAGGGCAGCCGCAGGTCGGAGACGATCAGCTTATTGGCCACGCTGTCGTAGGTGACCACGTCATAGGGCTGGATATCAGCCATGGTGATGGTCTGGCCGTTCTTCTCGATGGTGTAGTTGGACGCGCCGCCGGTGAGCTGGTGGAACATGGCCTCGGTGGCGGTGCCGGAGACCACCACCGCGTCAGTGGAGGCGCCGGAGGAGCCATAGTACAGGCCCACCACCTTGCCGTCCGCGGTGTACAGGGTCACCTGGCTGCCGGAGCGCAGCTCCAGATACAGCTTCTCATAGGTGGTCACCGGGTTTTCCTTGGAAGAGGTATAGGCCGGGGTGTCGCCGTCGATGTTGTACCGGGTGCCGTTGGTGCCTGTGAGATAGGTGGGCTGGGCGGCGCCGGACAGGGTCACGGTGACGGAGGCGGTCTCGTCGGGGAGGAAGGTGACGATGCGGTCTTTGTCGTCCAGCACCAGCACGCCCCGGCGTCCCTGAAGGGCGGAGGGCACCACGCCCTCCTGCGCAGGGAGATAGGTCCCATCCGAGGTGCGGATGGCGCCCTCGGAATTGTTGTCCTCCGCGGTGGCGTTGGCGTCCAGCAGGATGACTTTCTCCTTCACAGAGGCGCCCAGGGTCTCGTAGTAGGGGCGGCCGGAGGCCGTCTTGCACCGCAGGGTGTTGACAAAGAGCTGGGCGGTCTGGGCCCGGGTGATGGGGGCGCTGTACGCAAGGGAAACCCCGTCGGTGAGCCCCAGGGAGTTGGCCAGGTTCAGATAGCCCTCCGGCCAGACGGCTCCGGCGTCGGTCTCATCGTAGGAGAGCAGCCGGATCAGGATGGTCACCGCCTCCGCGAAGGTGATCTTCTCGTCGGGGGCGAAGGTGCCGTCCCCCCGCCCGGAGATCAGCCTGGTCTGGGCCTGAGTCCCCTCTCCGCCCTCAGAGGAGGAGCCGGAGCCGGAACCCGACCCTCCCACCGTGATGGAGGCGGCCAGGTTGATGTAGCCCCTGGCCCAGTGTGAGGCAGTCACATCGGAAAAGATGGTGCGGGTGGTGTACATGGGCACCTTGGACTGCTGCCGCAGCAGTCCAACCAGCATGGTGCAGAACTGGGCCCGGGTGAGCACATCGTTGGGGCGGAAGGTGCCGTCACTGTCGCCGGACACCGCACCCATCAGCCGCAGCACGTCCACGTTGACGGCAGTGCTGTGGTCGTTGATGTCGGAAAAGGAGCCGCCGGAGGCCGCCGCCGGCAGGGCAAGGGAGAGAAGTGCCGCCGCCGTCAGCAGCGCGGCGAGGATCCGTTTTAATTTCATACTCATATCTCCTGTCTTTCTCTGATCTCCAATTTCATTTTGTGTTCCTGGGAAATCTCTACCTTCCGGAGCTCCCCTCCCTGCCGGGAAGGAGCGCACAAAAGGATGGTGAGGTCCCTCATTCGGCCCGCAGGGCCACCACAGGCTGGAGCCCGCTGGCCTTGACGGCCGGGTACATGCCGAAGATGACGCCCAGCGCCACCGAGAAGAGGAAGGCCCCCAGGGTGATGATGGGGCTGGGGAGCAGCACATCGGTGGTGGTGGACAGCAGCAGCTTTCCGGCCACCATGGTGCCCACATAGCCGATGGCGATGCCGATCAGGCCGCCGATGCTGCAGATCATGGCCGCCTCGATGAGGAACTGGGCGATGATGCTCTTGCGCTCGGCGCCGATGGCCTTGCGGATGCCGATCTCCCGGGTGCGCTCGGTGACGGTGACCAGCATGATGTTCATGATGCCGATGCCGCCCACCAGCAGGGAGATGCCGGCGATGGCGCCCAGCACCAGAGACTGCATGTTGCTCTGGGACTGGACCTGCTCGGCGCTGCTGTTGTTGCTGTTGACGTAAAAGCTTCCGTTGTCCCGGTTTCCGTCAGCATTCATAGGAAACAAACCGTTCAGGAAAGCGTCCAGCTTTGTCATGGCCTCCACAGTGGCCTGGGCGCTCTTGGCCTTGACCACGTAGCTGTCGATGTTGTAATTGTTGTTCATGGAGCGGTTGAAGGTGTAGGGCAGGACGATGATATTGTCCAGCTCGTTCCACCCCTCCAGATCGACCGCCTCATAGTAGCCCACCACCTTGAAGGGCTGTCCGTTGATGGTGATATACTCCCCCACCGGATCGGTGAAGTCGAAGAGGGCCTCCTTGGCGCCGGCCCCCAGGACACAGACGGCGTTGGTCTTCTCCACGTCCAGGTAGGACATCTCCCGCCCGCCGGCCAGGGTGTAGTTGTTGCACACCCCGTACTGGTCAGAGCCCAGCTTGATGTGCATGGCGGTCTGCCAGTCGTAGTTCCCGTTGTTCCAGTCATTGATGCGAATGGTTTTCGCTCCATACTGGACTGTAGCGGTCTCGTTGATCTCCACATCAGGGGTGATCCCCTCCACCAGGTCGCTCATGGTCAGGCAGTAATCGTACAGCTTCTGGGAGGTCTCATTGTTGGTGTCGTAGTAGCCGTAGGCCTGTACGGTGATCTTGTTGTCGCCCAGCTTTTCAAACATCTCCATGGTCTGCCGGTTCTGGCCCTGGACCACGGACACCATGATGACCACCGAGGCCACGCCGATGATGATGCCCAGCATGGTGAGGAAGGACCGGGTCTTTTTCATGGAGATGGACTTGAAGGCCATTTTGAAAGCCTGCCACAGATTCATTCCCAATCCACCTCCTGTGCGTGGTCCGCGATGATCTTTCCATCGGACAGCCGCACCACCCGCCGGGCGGTGGCGGCGATGCCATCGTCATGGGTGATGAGAAGAATGGTGGTGCCCTCCCGGTAGAGGCCCCGGAGGATCTCCAGTACGTGCCGGCCGGTCCTGGAGTCCAGAGCGCCGGTGGGCTCGTCCGCCATGATGATGGGGGGATGGGTGGCGATGGCCCGGGCGATGGCCACCCGCTGCTGCTGGCCGCCGGACATCTCACTGGGCCGGTGGTGGGCACGCTCCGCCATGCCCACCTTTTCCAGCGCCTCCATGGCGATGTCCTCCCGGTCCCACACGGACACCCCCTGATAGATCAGGGGCAGGGTGACGTTCTCCAGGGCATCCAGCTCCTGGATCAGGTTATACCCCTGGAAGATGAAGCCGATCTCCCTGTTGCGGATGTGGGCCAGCTGCTTGTCGGACAGGGAGGTGACGTCGGTGCCGTTTAGGTGGTACTCCCCATAGGTGGGGATGTCCAGGCAGCCCAGCACATTCATCAGGGTGGACTTGCCCGAGCCCGACTGGCCCACGATGGCCACGAACTCCCCCCGGTCGATGTGGAGCGTGACTCCGTCCAGAGCCCGGACCTCACTCTCCTTGCCCTCGTTATAAATTTTGTAAAGGTCTTTGATCTCGATCAGCATGAGAGCACCTCGATCAATAGCCGGAGCTGTAATCGGTGACCATGAAGTTGACGAAGACCTCGTCCCCCTCCTGAACGCCGGAGGTGATCTCCACGTTTTCTGTGTCCGAGATGCCGGTGGTGACGATGACGGGGTAGAAGCCGTCCTCCTCCGAGGGGAACGGGCGCTGCTGGCCGGGCTCGACCTGGGGCAGGTCCAGCTCCGGCACATCGTCCGGCCGGGCGTCCCGCTTGACGAAGACCACCGCCTGACGGTTTCCATCCGCGTCGGAGACATATTTCACCGCGCTGGTGGGCACCAGGATGCAGTCACTGGACTCGCTGGTAACAAAGGAGTACTGCAGCCAGGCCCCGTCCATCAGGGAGCCGTCGTAGTTCTCCACCGTCAGGGTGACGGGGTAGTTGGTCATGCCGCTGCCGCTCTCAGCCTTTCCCATGTCGATGGCGGTGACCACGCCCTGATAGGTGGTGCCGTTCCAGTCCAGATCCACGTAGTCCCCGGGCTTGATGAAGGAGATGTTCCGGTCGTCCACCGTGATGGTGACCAGCATGGTGGTGGTGTTGGAGATGATGACCACCGTGTCGCCGCTCTTCACCTCGGCCCCCTCGGAGAGGGTGCAGGAGGTGACGGTCCCGTCGATCGGGGCCACAGCGTTGAAATCCGCCAGGGCCTTGGAGGCCTCATCCAGCGCAGTCTGGGCCTCCTCGATCTCTGACTGCTTGGCCCGGATGTCAGAGTCAATGGTGGAGGACCCCAGGTAGAGCAGGGCCTCTCCCGCCTCCACATTGGCGTGGTCGAGCAGGTTGCCCATGCCCACCACGGGGCCGTTGGCCTTGGCCTCGATGGTGCGGGTCTCATAGAACTCGGTCTGCCCATTCTGGTAGGGGTAGATCTGGGTGCCATCGCCGGCGGTGAGCATGGCGGAGGCGTCCATCCCGGCGGTGAGGGTGCCGGGGTTGTCAAAGACCACTACGGCCTCAAAGTGGACGGCCCCTTCCGGGGATATGTAGCTGACCTTGTTGATCTTCTCCACTGTTCCGGTGAAGGTGCGCATCACCGCGGGGATGGACACGTCCACGCTCTGGCCCACAGAGATCTGGTCCTCATAGGCGTAGCTGAAGTAGAGGGACAGCTTCAGCTGCTTGTCGTTGACCAGGGTGGCCACCACGGTGCCCTTGGACACGTCCTGGTCGATCTGGAACTCCTTCACATCCTGGAGCTTACCCGCAAAGGGGGCCCGGATCGTCAGGTTGGCGGCATCCTCCTGGAGGTCAGACAGGTCCTTGTAGAGGTTCTCCACCTTCTCCTGGGCGGTCTTCACCGCATCCTCAGCGGCCTGGCTGAAGATGGTGTAGAGGGGCTGGCCCGCCGTGACGGTTTGGCCGGGAGCGATGAGCACCTCCTGCACGGTGCCGCCGGCGTTGAGGGTGATGGCGGCGGTCTCCTTGGCCTTGGCGGTGCCGCTGCCGGACACCTTGCTCTGGATGGAGCCGAGGAAGGCGGGCTGGGAGAAGATCTCCCCCTCCTCGCCGCCGGTGCTGAACAGGAATCGGTAGAGGGCAAAGCCGCCGGCCGCCAGCAGGGCGAGCACAACGGCCAGAATGATCAGGTTTTTGACCATCTTTTTCTTTTTCCGGCCGCCGTTGGGCTTGACCGGAGGCCGCGGAGTCGTCTGTGCGGGTGCGGGCGCGGTCTCGGTGGTCTGAGGTGTGGTGATCTCTGGCATTTCAAGTTCCTCCTACGTTTTTTGCCGGGCAGGCACAAGGTCAGGTGCGAGCCTGTCCAGCATGTCCATTATATGCCCAGGGCCGCCGGGTGGCAACTACATAAGAATTACAATTTTTTAAGATTATCTTAAGAAACGTCCTCTTCTGCAGAAATGTGCCCCGGGCAAAGTATCTCTGCTTATCTAGACGAAGAACGGGCACAAAATGTTCCAGACTTTAAAAATTTTTCTGGCCGATGGGCTGGAGTTGATGCGAGGGCGCTTTTCTTCCGGGCAGAGCTGGCAGGAGATTGTTGACGAATTTTCTTCCTTCCGCTACAATAAAGCCAGTTCCCTGCCTCTGGGGCAGGAATTTTCATCCCGCCGCAGCCCGATCTGCGGCTCCAGGAGGTATGTCCCCGATGTCTTCTGCCCGAAACAAACGGCTGGTGGTCTCCGCCCTGATGCTGGCACTGGCCCTTGTCCTGCCCTATTTTACCGGCGGCATCCCCGCCATCGGCAATCTGCTGCTGCCCATGCACCTGCCGGTGCTGCTGTGCGGCTTTCTGTGCGGCGGCGGGTGGGGGGCCGGGGTGGGACTGGCCGCCCCCCTGCTCCGCTCCCTGCTGGCGGGCCGCCCCGAATTCTTTCCCACCGCCTTCTCCATGGCCTTTGAGCTGGCCGCCTACGGCCTGATCTCCGGGCTGCTCTACCGCCGCCTGCCCAAAAACGCCGCCGGTGTCTATGCCTCTCTGGCAGGGGCCATGGTGGGCGGGCGAATGGTCTGGGGGGCGGTGCGGGCCCTCATCACCCTGGCCTCCCCCACCCCCTTCGGCCTGGCCATCTTCTGGACCGAGGCCGTCCTCAACGCCATCCCCGGCATCCTGCTCCAGCTGGTGCTGATCCCCGCTCTGGTCCTCTCCCTCCAGCGCGCCCGCCTCTCCCCAGTCCAATGACGGCCCTGGAACAGATGTGCGCGGCCCTGTCCCCTCTGGCCGGGGGCGGCGGGAGGGTGCTGGCCGCCCTGGACGGCCCCTGCGCCTCGGGAAAGACCACCCTGGCCGGCCAGGCGGCCCGGCAGCTGGGCTGCCCCCTGGTCCACATGGACGACTTCTTCCTGCCCCTGGCGCGCAAGACCCCCGCCCGCCTGGCCCAGCCGGGGGGAAATGTGGACTGGGAGCGGGTGCGGGACCAGGTCCTGGCCCCCCTGTCCCGGGGAGAGCCCGCCCGGTTCTCCCCCTACCGCTGCCATACCGGGGCGTATGGGCCCCCGGTGTCCCTCTCCCCCGCCCCCCTGGTGCTGGTGGAGGGGGTCTACGCCCTCCACCCCGCCCTGCGGGACTTCTACCGCCTCCGGATCTTTCTGGAGGCCCCCTGGCCGGTGCGGCGCGCCCGCCTTCTGGACCGGGGCGGGCCGGAGCTGCTGGCCCGCTTCCAGGGGGAGTGGGTCCCGCTGGAGGACCGGTATTTCCAGGCCTGCCGGGTCCGGGACTGCTGCCAGCTGGTGCTGAGCGGTCAATGACACGCGCCCCATCCCCCTGCAGCTCCGCCTTGCAAAGCGCGTCAAGGTATCGTATCATCAATAGACATCAAACAGCTTCTGTTTTCTGCGGTCGGAAAGAGGAGGTCAGTGATGTACAGGGTCATCGTGATCGTGCTGGCGTTTATGCTGGGAGTTTTCATTTTCTTCGGAGCCGACTCCGCGAAAACCCGCGGTCAGAAAAAGTGGGTCAACGTGATCGGCACCCTGCTCGTCTGGATATTGGCGGTCCTTGGGGCAGGTGTTCTGGTCCTGTGCTGTCTGGCGGCATGGGACTACTGGAAGACCGGCGATCCAGAAACGGCCGTCTCCTTAGGGATCACCGCCGTGATCCTCGCTGTCGCGATTTATGTCCTGCTGCGGTCTTATTTCAAAAAAACATAGCCGGGAAAACAGCCCCGTCACCGCCCCGCAGGTCCCGATCTGCCGGTGTGTCCCTGCCCCGTGCGGGGCGGACGCGGCAGGGGTGCCCTTCCCCCGGGGCCGCAAAGCGAACTTGGGCGTCATGGAGCAGAATTGGAAAAGGTGCAGCCGAAAGATCGGCTGCACCTTTTCCGGTATCACGGGGCATATGGGCTCAGACCGCCTCGTAGATGGCCTTCATGCCCTTATAGGTCATATAGCAGTCCAGCTTGGACACCGTCTCAAAGGGGGCATGCATGGACAGCACGGGCACGCCGGCGTCCAGGGTGTCGATGTTCCGCTCCGCCATGAAGACGGCCACCGTGCCGCCGCCGCCCTGATCGGCCTTGCCCAGCTCGGCCATCTGCCACACCACGCCGGCGCCGTCCAGCACCCGGCGGACATAGGCCACCAGCTCGGCGGAGGCGTCGGAGGCCCCGGACTTGCCCCGGGCCCCGGTGTACTTGCACAGGCCCATGCCGTAGTTGACAAAGGCGCTGTTGCGCTTCTCGTACACCTCCGCGAAGTTGGGGTCATAGGCCGCCGTCACGTCGGCGGACAGGCAGAAGGACTTCTCATAGCAGGCCCGCAGGGGCACGCTCTGGCTCTGGCACAGGTCCTCCATGAAGGTGTCGAAGGCCCTGGACTTCATGCCGGACACCCCCTCGGAGCCGATCTCCTCCTTATCCGCCAGCATGCACACGGCGGTGCGCTCCGGCGTGCCCAGCTGGAGCAGGGCGGCCAGGGAGGCATAGGCGCACACCCGGTCGTCATGGCCGTAGGCGCCGATCAGGGAGCGGTCGAAGCCGATGTCCACCGCCCGGAAGGCGGGGACGGCGCACAGCTCGGCGGAGAGGAAGTCCTCCTCCACGATGCCGTACTTCCGGTTGAGCAGCTCCAGCACCGACAGCTTCACCCGGTCGCTGCCCTCGTCGTCCCGCAGGGGGCGGCTGCCCACCAGGATGTTCAGGCTCTCCGCGGGGATGGCCTCCCCCAGGGGCTTCTTCACCTGGTCGGTGGCCAGGTGGGGCAGCAGGTCGTCGATGGTGAACATGGGGTCGTCCGGCCCGTTGCCCACCGAGACCCGCACCACCTCTCCGTTCTTCAGCGCCACCACGCCGTGGAGCTCCAGGGGAATGGTCACCCACTGGTACTTTCGGATGCCGCCGTAGTAGTGGGTCTTGAAGAAGCCCAGCTCGTCGCTCTCGTACAGGGGGTTCTGCTTCAGGTCCAGCCGGGGGGAGTCGATGTGGGCCGCCCCGATGTTGACCCCGTGCTCCAGGCCTTTCCGGCCCATCACGGCCAGCATGATGGCCTTGTCCCGGTTCACCTGGTAGATCCGGTCCCCGGGCTTCAGCTCCATCCCCCGGACATAGGCCCGGAAGCCGGCGGCCTCCGCCTGGGCGATGGCCCGGTCCACGCACTCCCGCTCGGTCTTGCCCGCGTCCAGGAACTGCTTGTAGCCGGTGCAGTACGCCTCCAGCGCCGCGCCCTCCTCCGCGTCCAGCCGGTCCCAGCCGTTCTTCCGCTCATAGACCAGGGCCCGGCGGAGCTGCTCGCCCCGGGTCAGTTCTTTTTCTTCACTCATAAAACAGTCCTCCTTTGATCTCACAGGGGCGCTTTGCGCGCCTCATTGTTCTCTTATTATGCCGCGCACGGGCGCACACTGTGCGCCCCTACACGATCTCTTTCAAAAACTCCTCTGCCTTCCGGGAAAACTCCTCCGCGGTGCCGCAGTCGTTGTACAGGATATGGGCGCAGCCCTCCGCAAAGAACTGGTCCGGCCGCTGGGCCCTCACCCGGGCCCAGGCATAGTCCTCCGAAATGCCCTCCCGGGCCATGATGCGCGCCACCCGCGCCTCCGCCGGGGCCAGTACGGCCACTGTGGTGGTGCACAGGTCGGCCAGACCGCTCTCCAGCAGGGCGAAGGCGTCGATGGCCGTCAGGCCGATGCCCCGGGACCTGTTCTCTTTGACCATCTGCCGGGTGCGCTGAACCACGGCCCGCTGGGCGATGGCGTTCAGCCGCTCCAGCTTGGCCGGGTCCCCGAACACCAGGGCGCCCAGCTTTTTTCTGTCAATGGCCCCCTGTCCGTCCCGGAGGGGGCCAAAGGCCCTCTCCAGGCTTTCCTGTAAGGCTCTATCACTTTCCAGCATTTCGTGGTACACGGCATCGCAGTCGATGACCGCGCCCCCCAGTGCCTCGATCTCCTTCAGGACGGTGGTCTTCCCCGCCCCGGTAGGGCCGGTGATGCCGATGACAGTCATGGTGATCCCTCCCACTTCAAATGCGGACATGCCTCCCGGAGCTGCTCCTCCAGCTCCCGGGGGCTGCACAGCTGCTTCCGGACCTTGGCGAACCTCCGGCCGTCCCGGTCCCGTATCACCACACAACTCCGCTTTTTGGTATAGCTCCCGATTTGGGAATATGGCAGGGCCTTCATGCGACCCAGCAGGTCGAAATAGATCAGCTGATCTGCGTCGCCGTCCAGTCCCTCGTTTCGCACCCGCAGATATCGCGCCAGCAGCCACAGGACGAACAGCCCCAGAAGGGCCATCAGGGCAATCTGCCCCGGCCCCCATACGTCCAGCACGACACACAGCGCGAGAAAGAGGAAGAGGAATTTCAGCAGGGAGCGCCGGGCGTGCCTGCGCTCCATACGCCACCGGAAGCGTTTCCATGTGTACTCTTCCATCGAAGCACCTCCTTTCCGGGCCGGTCAGGGGGCCTTGGCGATGCGGCGGCCCACCCAGTAGGACACGGTGAAAATGAGGATCAGCAGCACCGCCGAGGCGATGCCTCCCCACACCACCAGCAGGCTGCCCATGTAGGTGCCGTCCACGATGCACAAGGGGGTGACCAGCATCATCGCCCCGGGCACCACGCCGGAGATAAACTGGCCGAAGAGGGCGATGGGGATGCTCCGGGCGGCGTCGTCCACCAGCCAGAACTGCCATGCCCCGCACAGCACGCTGAGGAGCACCCCCCAGTGGCCGGCCAGGAGGCTGAGCCAGAAGGGCCGCCTCTGCCGCCCGCAGTCCATCCCCAGCCAGGCCCAGGTCAGCACCATGAGCCAGGGAAGCAGGGTGAACAGCAGCGTCCCCACCACCGGGATGGCCGTCGAGTAGACATAGCAGCCCCCCAGGGCCAGGGGAATCAGCCCCATCCAGGGGAAATAGTGGGACCGCTTCACTGCCCTCGCTCCTTTCCTTGGTCAGGCCTCCACGATGTGGAAGCCCGCCGCTTTGTTCAGGCGGTTGGTGACCGCCAGCCCGATCCCTCCGCTGTCCGGGCACTGGGCCCAGATGGCGGAGACGGCGGTGTGGTCGAAGGCCCGCAGGGCGTCGAACACCCGCCGGGCCTGCTCCCCCTTGTCCCCCGCCGGCCCCAGGCTCATGACGGGCCGCGCGCCCCCCGCATACATCGGGAGGAACTCCTCAAAGCAGATGACCCCGTCCCCCGGTCCGGCGTGGGCGGCGATATAGGCCGCGCTCCGCTCCGGCTCCCCGGTGACCACGGTGACGGGGGCCTTGGGGGCGTAGTGGCGGTACTTCATCCCAGGGGCCCGGGGCCTCTCCCCCGCCCCCATCAGCCGGGTGACCGCCGGGTCCACCGCCACCTCCCCCAGGGCCGCCCGCAGCTGCTCCAGGGTGATCCCCCCCGGCCTCAGCAGGCGGGGGGGCGTGCATGTCAGGTCCACGATGGTGGACTCCACCCCCACGGAGCAGGGGCCGCCGTCCAAAATGGCGTCGATCCTGCCGTCCATGTCCTCCAGCATGTGGGCGGCGGTGGTGGGGCTGGGCCGCCCGGAGGTATTCCCTGAGGGGGCCGCCACCGGCACGTCCGCCGCCTGGATCACCGCCCGGCACAGGGGGTGGGCGGGACAGCGCATTCCCACCGTGTCCAGCCCCGCCGTCACCTGATCGGGCACGTTGTCCCGCCGCCGGAGCACCATGGTCAGCGGACCGGGCCAGAAGCGCCGGGCCAGCTCATAGGCCGCCGCCGGGATGTCCCGGCAGTACCGCTCCAGCCAGTCCGCCCCCGGGATGTGCAGGATCAGGGGGTTGTCCTGGGGGCGGCCCTTGGCCTGAAAGATCCGGCCCACCGCAGCGGGGTCCAGCCCGTTGGCCCCCAGGCCGTACACCGTCTCGGTGGGGATGCCCACCAGGCCGCCGGCGCGGAGCAGGTCCGCGGCGGTCTGGATGTCCTGTTGGGAGAGGCGCTTTGTCTCCATCCTTTTCCACTTCCTATCTCTCTTGGGCGCGTGCCCGTTTTCCGAGGGTCCCATCCGGGCGGGGCGTGCCCCCTGTGCAGCGCACAGCGGCCCGGCGCGCTGCTTCGTCGGACCCCGTTTTCCCCGCCGGTCTCCCTATGGGGCCCGCGCCCTGCGTAGGGGCGGGCTTGGCCCGCCCGGCTTCAGCGGCAGGGTGTCCCCAAATGGATTCCGCCCCGCAGGGCGGAACCCCCTCTGACAAATCCTGTGACTGAGACCGGCTCGGTGGAAGGACGCCCCCTCATCCGTCACGGCTTCGCCGTGCCACCTTCCCCCCTCTGGGGGGGAAGGCTTGAGGTGGGGACACGGCATATGCCGCGACACCTTTCCTCTAAGGAAAGGTGTGTGGGAGCTTCTATGGGGCCCCTCAAGGGCTTCCAGCAGGCGGAAGCTGTTCCCCCTGCCGGACGGAGAACACGATGTGGAGCATATCCATCCCATAGTAGTGCTTTATGAAAGAGCCCCGCTCCTCCATCCCGATGCACCGAGCTACTCTTTGGGATGCAAGGTTGCTGTCCCGGATGATGGAGAATACCTCCTCAAATTTCAGGGCTGAAAAGGCATGGTCCCGGCAGGCCCGGGCCGCCTCAACGGCGTAGCCCTTGTGCCAGGCCGTCCGCTCCAGAAGATAGCCAACCTCGGGTATCCGTGTGCCATCTCCCAGCCCCTGCCAAGTGAGTCCGCACTGGCCCACCATCTCCCCGGATGTTCTCTCCACTGCTGCCCACAGGCCGAAGCCATCCTTTCGATACCGCGCCTGCTGGCGGCAAAGCCATTCCCAAGCCTCCTGGTCTGAAAAGGCATGCTCATAGGCGTACATTACTGACCGATCCTGAAGCATCCGGCACAGGGCAGGAAAATCTCTGTCCGTCATTTCCCGCAGTATCAGTCGGTCAGTCTCTAAAATAGTCTCAGCCATCTCCCAGCACCGCCTTTACCAGCTCCTCCGGCGTCCGGGCCAGACAGTCGGCCCCCTCCGCCTCCAGCTCCGCCCGTCCGCGGAAGCCCCACAGCACGCCGCAGCTGGTCAGGCCGCCGTTCCTGGCGGTGCGGATGTCCACATCGCTGTCCCCCACGAACAGAGTATCCTCCGGGGAGGCCCCCATCTGCTCCATCAGCCGGTGCAGCAGGGTGGGGTCCGGCTTGGTGGGCAGGCCGGGCAGGGCCCCCTGCACCCAGGGGAACTGCCCCGGGTAGTAGTCCTCCACCACCGGGCCCGCCAGCGCGTGGGCCTTGTTGGACAGCACCGCCGTCCGCACCCCCGCCGCCCTCAGCCGCTCCACCGCCTCCGGCATCCCGGCGTAGGGGGCGGTCTTGTCCGCCCTGTGGGCGCCATAGCGCTCCGAGAACTCCTCCAGGGCCCGGGCCAGCCCCTCCGGCGTCCGCTCCGGGGCCGGAGCAAAGCGCTCCACCAGCCTGGGTATCCCGTTGCCCACGAAGCGCTTGTACTCCTCCACCGTGTGGAGGGGCCACCCGTGCCGGGCGCACACCCAGTTGGCCGCATCCGCCAGGTCGTCTATGGTATTGAGCAGAGTGCCGTCCAGATCAAAGATCACATTTTGGAACATAGCGGCCCGGCCTCACTCGTAGACCCCGATCTCCATGCCCCCCAGCTCCACCCGGGTATCCCGGGGAAACTGGGCCCGCTGGAGATAGGCTTTCACCGCCATCTGGGCGAATTTGGGGTTCACCTTCTCGTCCTCCAGCTCCAGATCCAGCCGTCCGCCGGGGCCGTCCGTCTGGCCGCCGCACACCGCGCCGCCGTCCTCCAGCACCTCGTTCAGCTCGCCCACCACGTCCGCCAGGCTCTTCCCCTGGGGCAGGGCGGTATAGTGAATATAAAAATCCATGTCGGTCCCTCCCGATCCTTTCGTCGTCGTTTACTGGGTCTGCTTCAGCCGCTCCGCCTGGTCGGCGGCGGCCAGGGCGTCCATCAGCTCGTCCAGGTCCCCGTCCATCACGCTTTCGATCTTGTACAGGGTCAGCCCGATGCGGTGGTCCGTGACCCGCCCCTGGGGAAAGTTATAAGTCCGGATGCGCTCGTTGCGCATCCCCGTGCCCACCTGGCTGCGGCGCTCGGCGGTGAACTCGCTGCTGCGCTTCTCCTGCTCCGCCTCGTACAGCCGGGAAGCCAGGATGCGCATGGCCCTGTCCCGGTTCTGGAACTGGCTGCGCTCCTGCTGGCACTCCACCACCATGCCTGTGGGCCTGTGGATGAGCCGCACCGCTGAGGAGGTCTTGTTCACATGCTGGCCCCCCGCCCCGGAGGCGCGGAACACCTGCATCTCCACGTCCGCCGGGTCCAGGTCCACCTCCACCTCCTCCATCTCGGGCAGGACGGCCACCGTGGCGGTGGAGGTGTGGATACGCCCGCCGGACTCGGTCTCCGGCACCCGCTGGACCCGGTGGACGCCGCTCTCGAACTTCATCCGGGACCAGGCCCCGTCCCCCTCGATAGTGAAGGAGATCTCCTTTACCCCTCCCAGTTCCGTCATGTTCAGGCTGGCCACTTCCGTCTTCCAGCGGCGGCTCTCGGCATACATGGAGTACATGCGGTGGAGGGAGTGGGCGAAGAGGGCGGCCTCCTCCCCCCCCACCCCGGCCCGGATCTCCACGATGACGTTCTTCCCATCGTTGGGGTCCCTGGGGAGCAGCAGGAGCTGGAGCTCCCGCTCCAGCCGCTCCAGCTCCTGCCTGGCCTGCTGCTGCTCCTCCTGGGCCAGCTCCCGCAGCTCCGGGTCGGAGAGCAGGGCCCCGGCCTCTTGCTCCCGCTCCCGGGCCCGGAGGTAGGCCCGGTATGTCTCCACCACCGGGGACAGCTCGTTCTGCTCCTTGTTCAGCCGGGCCACCTGGGCGGGGTCGTCATAGGTCTCCGGCGCGGCCAGCCTGGCCTCGATCTGGCTGTATCGGGCCTCCACGGCCGCCAGCTTGTCCAGCATGGGCATGCTCCTTTCCGCTTGATGCCCGCCCCAGGCGGTCCACCATGATATATTCCTCTTCTGTCTCCCGTACTATGCGGAATCCCACTCTCCGATACAGGCGGACCGCCGGGTTCCCCTTCTGCACGGACAGGGAGACCTGACGGACCCCCTCCCGCTCCAAAGCATCCATCATGGCGCGCAGCAGCTCTGTTCCGATGCCCTGGCCCCGGTACTCCGGATACAGCGCCGCCGCAAGGGAGGGCGTCTCATCGTCGATATGTCCGTAGTCATCCATAAGCCGGCACCATACACTGCCCACCACCCGGCTTCCGTCCACCGCTGCCAGAGCCCGGTCCAGCGGTCCACTTCCAAATCCTTGGAAATAGACCCCCAGCTCCGGCCGGTCTGCCACCGACCTGGGCGGCGGAGCGTCCCCCGGCGGGACGTAGATCGCCTCATAGAGGAGGTCCTTCAGCGTCGCATACTCCTCCACCCGCATATTCCGAATGGTGATCTGATCCACAGCTGCCTCCTCTCCCCCGGCCCCTCACCGGTCCAGGAAAAATGACTTGACCAGGGCCAGCGGCTCCCGCACATACATGTGCAGCCGGGAGGGCAGGTGGCTGGAGGGGGCCGCCAGGGTGGAGACACTGTCATATCCGGCCCGTTCCGCCAGCATCCGGGCCCGGGTCAGGTGGAAGCCGTTGGAGACCACCACCACCCCCTGGGACAGATCACAGCCCTCTGCCTCCAGCAGCTCCCGGGAATAGCGCAGGTTCTGGTCGGTGTTGTGGGACCGCTCCTCCAGAAGCAGCTGGTCCTCCTCCACCCCCCGCTCCATCAGGTAGTCCGCCATGCACCGGGCCTCGGTGACGGGCTCGTTGTCCCCCTGGCCCCCGGAGACCACCACCGTCAGGTCCGGGTGGTCCTCCAGGTAGTCCAGCGCCCGGTCCAGCCGGTCCCGCAGAAGGATGGAGGGCTCCCCGTCGGGCATCACCTGGCAGCCCAGCACCACCATCGCCCGGGGGTCCCCCTGGATATGGTCGTAGGAGCCGTAGAGCACCGCGCCGAACAGCCCGGCAAAGGTCACGGCCCCGGCCAGCACCGCCGAGAGCAGCAGCTTCTGCCAGAGACAGAGCTTCTTTCCTTTATAACTGCTGATCTGCCGCTTCATCCTCTGGCCTCCTCCAGCTCCGCCGACAGGCGCTCCCAAGTCCCGTACAGCTTCAGGATCTCCTCCTCCAGCGCCTCCCGCTGCTCATACAGCTCCTGGAGCTTCAGATAGTCGGAGGCGGCCTCCTCGATCTGGAGCCCAAGCTCGTACATTTGTTCCTCTGCCTTAGCCACCGCCCGCTCGGCGGCGGCCACCTCCTTCTCCAGGTTCTTGGTGCCGCCGGGCCGCCGGGGCTTCTCCTTCTTCTCCGCCGGCGCCGCCGCGGGGGCGGGGACGGCCTGGGCCTGCTTCCTCTCCCGGGCTGCCCGGTACTCGCCGTAGCTGCCCCGGAAGTCGGTGACCTGCCCGTCCTCCAGCACCCACACCCGGGTGGCGAAGCGGTCGATGAAGTAGCGGTCGTGGGAGACGAAGAGCAGGTTGCCCTCGTACTCCTCCACCGCCTCCTCGATCCACTCCCGGCTCTGGATGTCCAGGTGGTTGGTGGGCTCGTCCAGGATCAGGAGGTTGATCTTCTCGTCCATGAGCATGCACAGCCGCAGCCGGGACTGCTCCCCGCCGGACAGGGCGGAGACCGGCTTGAATACGTCCTCCCCCCGGAACTTGAAGGAGGCCAGCCGGTTGCGGGCGGTCTGGGCGGTGCAGTCCAGCTCATAGAGCATGGTGTCCAGCAGGCTGCGCTCCGGGTGGTCGAAGTGGATGATCTGGGGCAGGTAGCCGATCTTCACCGTGGGGCCCATGCGGATCTTCCCCTCGTCGGGCCCCTCCTCCCCCATCAGGATCTTGATGAGGGTGGATTTGCCGGTGCCGTTGTCCCCCAGCAGGGCGATGCGCTCGCCCCCCACCACCTCCAGGTCCACCCCGGAGAACAGGGCGCGCTGGCCGAAGGATTTGGACAGCCCCTTGATGGTGAGCACCTCATCCCCCCGGAACTCCCGCTCCCCGAAGCGGACCTCCATCTTCCGCTCCCGGGTGGGCCTGTCGGTGGTCCGCATCCGCTCGATGCGCTTCTCCATGGACTGGGCCCGCTTGAAGATCTTGTCGTTGCCCGAATAGGCCCAGATCCGCAGCTGCTCGGCGGCCTTCTCCAGCTGCTGGATCTTGGCCTGCTCCTTCTCATACTGCTTCAGCTTCTCCTGGTAGCGGCGCTCCTTCTCCACCACATAGAAGCTGTAATTGCCGGAGTAGAACTCCGCCTTCCCCTCCTGGATCTCGATGACCCGGTCCACCACCCGGTCCAGGAACCAGCGGTCGTGGGAGACCGCCAGCACCGTGCCCTTGAACTTGTCCAGATACTCCTCCAGCCACTCGGTGGCCTTCAGGTCCAGGTGGTTGGTGGGCTCGTCCAGCAGCAGGATGTCGGTGTCCTCCAGGATCAGCCGGCCCAGGTTCACCCGGGTCTTCTCCCCGCCGGAGAGCCGGTCGAAGAGCTGTTCCCGCATCCCCGGGCCGATCTGAAGGCCGCTGCACACCTTGTTCTTCCGGGTGTCGGTGTCATAGCCGCCCCCGGCCTCGAAGGCGGCGGTGAGCTGGTCGTACCGGCGCAGCAGGGCGGGGTCCTCCCCCCGCTCCATCCGGGCGGCCAGCTGCTCCATCTCCTCCTCCATCTCCCGCAGGGGGCGGAAGGCGGTGTCCAATACATCCTCCACCGTGTAGCCGGCGGGGTAGACCGGGATCTGGGAGATCAGGCCCACCCGCTTGTCCGGGGCCAGGACCACCTCCCCCTCGTCCCAGTCCAGCTGGCCGGTGAGGATGCGCAGCAGGGTGGTCTTGCCGCAGCCGTTCTTGCCCAGCAGTCCCACCCGCTCGCCGGAGTCCACCTGAAAGGTGAGCCCGTCCAGTATTTTTTTGCCGACCTCAAATTCCTTGACCAGGCCGGAAATGGCGATATCGATCATAACGGTCCTCTGTCTCTCCTGTGTTGGCCTCTGGGAAGGGCCCTCCCGCAGGCGGGCCTTCCAAACGGTCCGTCCGCGGGAGGGCCCTGGGGGTCACTCCGCCTCCGGGGTGATGGAGAGCAGGTAAGCGGTCAGCTCCTCCAGCTCCATCCCGCGGGACGCCTTCACTAAAATGGTGCTGCCCGGCCGGACCAGCTGGTCCAGGACAGGCTTGGCCTCCGCCTTGTCTTTGCAGTGGTACACCAGGGGCACGCCGGAGTTCCGGGCCCCCTGGGCGATGTGCTCCGCCAGCTCCCCCACCGCCACCAGGCAGTCGATGCGGGCCTTGCCCAGGCACTCCCCCACCCCCGTGTGCAGGGCGGGGGCGAAGGGCCCCAGCTCGAACATGTCCCCCAGCACGGCGATGCTCCACTGGCTGCGCCGGTCGGACAGCACGCTGATGGCCGCCCGCATGGACTGGGGGTTGGCGTTGTAGGTGTCGTCCAGGATCACGATCCCATCCCCCCGGTAGAGGATATTCATCCGCATCCGGGTGGGGACGAAGCGGAGGATGCCCTCCACGATCTGGTCCTGGGTGAGCCCGAACCGCTCTCCGATGGCGGCGGCGATGAGGGCGGGGTAGATCATGTGCTCCCCCAGGGCAGGGATCTCCACCTGCCGGTCCATCCGGGGGGTTGTCATCTGGCAGAGGATGCGGCTGTCCCCGTCCCCCTCCAGCCGGCGGGCCCGGTACTCCAGGCCCTCCTCCCGGCCGCAGAAGACGGCGGGCACCGGGGTGCGGCCCCGGAGGGATGCCAGCATGGGATCATCCCCGTTGAGCACCACCAGCCCGCCGGGCCGGATGTGGGGCAGCAGCTCGCACTTGGCCCGGAAGATGTTCTCCCGGCTGCCCAGGCGCTCGATGTGGGCGTCCCCGATGTTGGTGATGACTCCCACGTCCGGCTGGACGATCTCCCCCAGGTAGTCGATCTCCCCCGGGCGGTCCATCCCCATCTCCAGCACGCAGATCTCACAGCTCCTGTCCAGCCGCAGCAGGGTCAGGGGCAGGCCGATGTTGTTGTTGTAATTGCCCTCGGTCTTGAGCACCCGGTACCGGGTGCTCAGCACGGCGGCGATCATGTCCTTGGTGGTGGTCTTGCCCACGCTGCCCGTCACGGCGATGAAGGGGATGGGGAATCGGGCCTTGTACCATGCGGCCAGGTCCCGCAGGGCCCGCTGGGTGCTGGCCACCTTGATATAGAATCTGTCGGGGCGGTAGCTCTCCCGTTCCCGGGCGGTGAGGCAGCCCAGAGCGCCCCCCTCCAGGGCGGCGTTGATGTAGGCGTGCCCGTCGAACCGCTCTCCCACCAGGGGGATGAACAGGGAGCCGGGGTGGATGGTCCGGCTGTCGGTGTCCACCCGCTGGACGATCACGTTCTCATCCCGGAAGTCGCCCAGCAGCGTGCCGTGGACGGCCTCCAGAAGCTGGGCCAGAGTGATGGCTTCCATCTGGTCAGGCTCCTCCTTTTCTGGCTTTCAGAGACGCCTCCACGATGGTCTGGCACAGGGCGCCGTAGCCGATGCCCACCGCGGCCGCCTCCTGGGGCACCAGACTGGTGGGGGTCATGCCGGGCAGGGTGTTGATCTCCAGGAAATAGGGGGTCCCGTCCGGCGTCACGATAAAGTCCGCCCGGGCGTACACGGACAGCCCGATGGTCCGAAAGACGGCCAGTGCCGCCTCCCCCAGCCGCTGCTCCCACTCCGGGGGGATCTGGGCCGGGCAGACCTCCAGGGCCGCGCCGGGCTGGTACTTGTTCTCGTAGTCGTAGAAGCCCTCCTTGGGGATGATCTCGATGGAGGGCAGGGCCCGGTCCTCCAGCACCGCCACCTGGATCTCCCTGCCCTGGATATACTCCTCCAGCACGGTGCGGCCCCCCAGCTTCCGGCTCTCCTCCAGGGCCCGGCGCAGCTCCTGTCCGTTCCGGGCAATGAAGACCCCGATGGAGGAGCCGCTGTCCACCGGCTTGACCACCACAGGCAGGCGGGTCTGCCGGGCAAGCTCCTCCAGGTTCTCCTCCGTCACGGTGACGGAGCGCCAGGCCGGGGTGGTGACCTGACCCGCCACCAGGCGCTTGGTCAGGTCCTTATCCATGGCGATGGCGCTGGCCAGGCAGCCGGAGCCGGTGTAGGGCACTCCCAGCAGATCCAGGGCCGCCTGGATGCGGCCGTCCTCGCCGCAGGCGCCGTGAAGGGCCAGATAGACCACGTCCGCGCCGGCGCACAGCTCCAGCACCCCGGGGCCGATGGACGAGGGGCTCCTGTCCCGGCGGGCGGCGCGCACCTGGGCCAGGTCGGGGGCCTGCCGGCCGATCCGCTTGAACGCTTGGGGCACCGGGGCGTCGTAGAGGGCCTCTGCCGGGCCCTCCACCCCCTCTGTCCCGAAAAACAGGTCCACCAGCGCCACCTGATGGCCCTGCTCCCGCAGGGCCTCGCTCACCATAGCGCCGGAGGACAGGGAGACGTTGCGCTCCGGGCTGAGCCCGCCCGCCAATACCACGATCTTCATCCTATTCAACACCTCATCAGGTCTGTCTTATAATAATATGCCAGCCAAATATTTTAGCACATATCCCTGGAATACTCAATGGCCTTTTCTCATTTTGCCTCCTTCCACGGGAATTTTATCCCTTTTCCCCCGCTTTTGCGCTCTGTCCCGCCCTCCTTGCCGTTGAACTCACCCAAATCTTATGATATGATGGCCCGTGTGGTGACAAAAACAGAGGCCGGATCTGCATCTTTTCCGCAGAGCCCCGGGAAATTCCCTCAGCCGTCACCGCACGCGCCAAGAAAGAACGCTCCGCCCGGCGGGCGGGGCACCCCTTTGGAAAGACGAGGTGGGACCTGTGTCCGATCAATTCTCCCGTTCCCGCATGCTCCTGGGCGACGGCCCCCAGGAGCGGCTCTTCCACGCCTCTGTGGCCCTCTTCGGGGTGGGCGGCGTGGGGGGCTTCTGCGCTGAGGCCCTGGCCCGGGCCGGCATCGGCGCCCTGGATCTGTACGACGACGACACCGTCTCCGAGAGCAACCTGAACCGGCAGCTCATCGCCCTCCACTCCACCCTGGGCCGCCCCAAGGCGGAGGTGATGGCGGAGCGGGTCCGGGACATCAACCCCGCCTGCCGGGTGCGGGCCCTGCGGATGTTCTACCTGCCGGAAAACGCCGGGGAGGTGGACCTGTCCCGGTACGACTATGTGGTGGACGCGGTGGACACCGTCTCCGCCAAGCTGGAGCTGGCCGTCCGCTGCCAGGCCCTGGGGGTCCCACTCATCAGCGCCATGGGCTCGGGCAACAAGCTGGACCCCTCCGCCTTCTCCGTCTCCGACCTGTCCAAAACGGAGGGCTGCCCCCTGGCCCGGGTGATGCGGAAGGAGCTGCGGAAGCGGGGCATCCACCACCTGAAGGTGGTCTGGTCCCGGGAGGAGCCCCGCGCCCCCCTGGCCCCCCCGGAGGCGGAGCTCCCCCCCGGCGGGGACACCCGCCCCGCCTCCTCCCCCCGCCGGGCCGTCCCGGGCTCGGTCTCCTTTGTCCCCGGCGCCGCCGGGCTGGTGCTGGCCGGGGCGGTCATCCGGGATCTGGCCGGTCTCTGACCGCCTCAAAAAAGCTGCCCCCTGTATAGGAACAGACCTATACAGGGGGCTTTTTTCACTCTTTTTCAGTCCCGCCGGGCTCAGCCCAGGATCAGGGGGCCGATGAAGGAGTACGCCACCACGAAGACGCAGGCAAAGGCAACGCTGATCCAGCAGGCCTGGAGGGCCTCCTTGGTGTTGCTGCACTGGGCGGTGCCCAGCTGGCCGGCAAAGTTGGTGGTGGGATAGGCGGAGCCGGTGAGCCGGGTGGCCGCCAGGATGGAGACGGCGAAGCAGCCCATGGGCAGGCCCACCTGGGTGGCCAGACCGCCGAACATGTCGGTGATGATCTGGATCTCCGCCACGGCGGCCGCCTCGATGCCGAAGCCGCCCACCACAGAGGCCACCAGCATGACGGCGGTGGGGCTGTTGCCCGCCAGGCCGCCCAGCAGGTTGGAGAGGGCGTCAAAGCCACCGCCCAGGGTGACCAGGTTGAGCAGCACGTCGATGCTCACAAAGATCAGGAACATGTTGGCCTGGGAGGCCACGCCCTTGGTGATGCAGTCCACGGAGCGGTCGATCTCGATGCCGCCGAAGATGGCCACCACGGCAGCCAGGACGATCATGACCATCAGGGCGTAGTTGGTGCCCTGCTTGGTGGCGATGCCGTAGCCCACCAGAAGGACAAAGGAGATCAGGAAAGCGACCGTGGTCCGCTTCTGACGGGGGGTGATGACCACCTGATCCAGGTGCTGCACGTCCTCCCCCAGGGCATAGCCCTCCTTGCCGAAGGTGCGCTTCTGGGCGCGGTTCGCGCCCACCCAGGCGCCAGCCAGCCAGAACACGGCGAAGGGGATGGCCGCCTGGATCATCAGCTCGCCGTAGGACAGGCCGGTGACCTCCATGGTGATGAGGGTCACGCCGGTGAGGGGGCCCAGGATCAGGCCGATCTCACCCGCCACCTTGAACAGGGTGGCCACCACGGTGGGGGTGACCCCCAGGGAGGCCATGATGGGCAGCATGATGGGGGCGATGACGGCGTTGCCGCCGCCCAGGGTGCCCAGCAGGCCGCAGACGATGATGGACACCACCACCAGGGCGATCTTGCCTTTGGTCTGGGTGTTCACGCCGATGCGCTTGACGATCCAGTAGACCAGGGTGTGGGTGACCCCCGCCTCGCTCATCAGCACGCCCAGGCCGGCGCCCATCATGATGATGAGGCCGATCAGGGCCGTGGAGGAGCCCAGCGAGGTGGCGAAAGCCTTGGCCATGGCCCCCAGGTCCTGCCCCAGCAGCAGAGCGCCCACCAGCACGCCCACCATGATGGCGGACACGTTGCTCTTCCCCCGGAAGATCAGCACGATCATGACCACCAGGGGGATCAGAGCCAGCAGAGAGGGCGCCTGAATGATAGACCAACTACCTAATTCCATATCTGTTTCTCCCTTCTGTCCGCCCCGGTCCAGACAGGCAGGCCGGGACGGCTCACACATATTGTTTTCTCCCTGTCCTCAGACAGGTCCTCCGCTCTCGCGCCGGATGACCGCCCCCTTTCTCCCTCCGGCAGACCTGCCCTGGCGCAGGGCGAATTCGCCCCCCACCAGCACATGGCAGATGCCCTCCGGCTTCCGCACGGAATCGGTGAACTCCGAGGTGTCCCGGACCCGCTCCGCGTCAAAGACTGTGATATCGGCGATCCGGCCCTCCGCCAGGGTGCCCCGGTCCCTCAGGCCCAGGATGTCCGCCGGCAGGCCGGTCAGCTTGTACACCGCGTCCTCCAGCGGCATCAGCTGGTGCTCCCGCACCAGCCGCAGGAAGCGGGGGAAGGTGCCGAAGCTGCGGGGGTGGGGGTCGGTGATGGTAATGGAGCGGTCAAAGGACAGGCCGTATCCGTCGCTGCCCACCGCAATGTCCATGTCCTTCATGATGTTGAGCATGTCGCCCTCATCGATGGAGAAGTAGATGCAGGCCACCCGGCCGCCGCAGCAGTCCAGGGCGTGGACCACCGTGTCCGCCGGGGACAGCTTCAGCTCCTCCGCCAGCTCCGCCACGGTCCTGCCCTCCCACTCCGGGCGGCAGCCGTGAGTGCCGGCGATCATCACCCGGTCCGCTCCGCCGCGGTCCTCCATCTCGGCGGCGATCTCCGCCTTCAGCTGCCGGGAGGGGTCCCGCAGCCGCTCCAGCAGGGCGGCGCGGCCTCCGTCGTGGGCCCACTTGGGCACCAGGGCGGTCATAGAGGTGGAGGTGGCGGTATAGGGGTACTGGTCGCAGGTGACGTTCAGCCCCTCCCGCCGGGCGGCCGCCAGCTTGTCCAGCAGCTCCCGGGAGCGCCCCCACTGGGGCCTGCCCATCAGCTTCAGGTGGGAGATCTGCAGGTGCACTCCAGAGCGGCGGGTGATGTCCAGCATCTCGTCCACTGCCTGGAAGATGCGGGGCCCCTCGTTGCGCATATGGACGGTGAGCAGGGCGTCGTACTTCTTCAGCACCTTGGCCAGCTCCACCAGCTCCTCCCGCTTGCAGAAGGCGCTGGGGGGATAGATCAGCCCCAGGGACATGCCGAAGGCGCCCGCCCTCAGCTCCCGCTCCAGCAGGTCCTTCAGCCGCTCCATCTCCTCCGGTTCAGGGTCCCGGTCCACAAAGCCCATCACCGCCCCCCGCAGGGTGCCGTGGCCCACCAGCTGGCCGTAGTTGGCGGTGCAGCCGTGGGCCGCCACCGCCCGGGCATACTCCTCCACCCCGTACAGGCCGTCCAGGCTCCGGTCCTTCTCGTTGAGGACCACCTGACTGAACATGCTGGTGTCATCAAAAAAGTATTGGACGATCTCCCGGCTGTTCTCCGGCAGGCTGGGCAGGATGGAGGTGCCGCAGTTGCCGGTGATCTCGGTGGTGATGCCCTGGAAGAGCTTGCTCTCCGGCTGGAAGCTGAGCAGGGGGCACGCATCGGAGTGGCTGTGGATGTCGATGAAGCCCGGGGCCACCGTCAGCCCGGACACGTCCACCACCTCCCGTGCCTCCTCCCCCGCATCCGGGGCGATGCGGGCGATGCGCCCGTCCCGGATGCATACGTCGGCGGCATAGGGCCGGGAACGCGTTCCGTCCACCACCGTGCCGCCCCGCAGGATCAGATCATACAAGGCTCCTTCCCTCCTTTTTTCTCCAGAGGCCCGCCGGGGGGGACGTCAGCTCCCCCGGCCATCTCTCCCCGGAAAGGGGAGAGATGGCCGCCGCGGCGGTCCCTCTATATTGGCAGGTCAGATCGGGTCAGCCCTTCTTCAGCACCGTGCCCGTTCTGGAGCCGGTAGCCGCGCCGTCCTTCAGGGCGAAGGTGCCCCCCACCAGCACGTGGCGGATGCCCGCCGGCTTTTTCACCGAGTCGGTGTACTCCGACAGGTCCCGCACCTGCTCCGGGTCAAAGACCGTGATGTCGGCGATCCGGCCCTCCTCCAGGGTGCCCCGGTCCTTCAGGCCCAGGATGTCCGCCGGCAGGCCGGTGATCTTGTACACCGCGTCCTCCAGGGGCATCAGCCTGTGGTCCCGGGCCAGCTCCAGGAAGCGGGGGAAGGTGCCGAAGCTGCGGGGATGGGGGTTGGTCCGGGTGATGGACCGGTCATAGGAGAAGCCGTATCCGTCGCTGCCCAGTGCGATGCGCATGTCCCTCATGATGTTCAGCATGTCGTCCTCGTTGATGCAGAAGTAGATGCAGGCCACCGAGCCCTCGCAGGCGGACAGCACATGCATCACTGTGTCCACCGGGGACAGCCCCAGCTCCTCCGCCAGCTCCGCCACGGTCCTGCCCTCCCACTCCGGGTGGTAGCCGTGGGTGCCGGAGACCATCACATGGGCCGGGCCGCCCCGGTCCTCCATCTCCGCCGCCGTCTCGTCCTTCAGCCGCTGGTCGGGGGCCTTGACCCGGGCCACCAGGGCGGACACGCCGCCGTCGTGGGCCCACTTGGGCAGCAGGGCGGTCATGGAGGTGGAGGTGGCAGTGTAGGGGTACTGGTCGCAGGTGATGGTCATCCCCTCCTGCCGGGCCGCCTCGATCTTGTCCAGCAGCTCCTGGGAGCGGCCCCACTGGGGCTTGCCCATCAGCTTCAGGTGAGAGATCTGCAGGTGCACCCCGGAGCGGCGGGTGATGTCGATCATCTCATCCACTGCCTGGAAGATGCGGGGCCCCTCGTTGCGCATGTGGACGGTGAGCAGGGCGTCGTACTTCTTCAGCACTTTGGCCAGCTCCACCAGCTCCTCGCTCTTGCAGAAGGCGCTGGGGGGATAGATCAGCCCCAGGGACATACCGAAAGCGCCCGCCTTCAGCTCCCGCTCCAGCAGATCCTTCAGCTGCTCCATCTCCTCCGGTTCAGGGTCCCGGTCCACAAAGCCCATCACCGCCCCCCGCAGGGTACCGTGGCCCACCAGCTGGCCGTAGTTGGCGGCGCAGCCGTGGTCCGCCACCATCCGGGCGTACTCCTCCAGGCCGGACACTCCCAGCTGGGGCAGGCTCCCGGCGGGCAGCTCCAGCTGGCTGAAGAAGTAGCGGCCGATCTCATCCCGGCTCTCCGGCGTGCTGGGCAGGATGGAGATGCCGCAGTTGCCGGTGATCTCGGTGGTGATGCCCTGGTGTAGCTTGCTCTCCGGCTCATAGTCCACCAGGGGGCAGGCGTCAGAGTGAGTGTGGATGTCGATGAAGCCGGGGGCCACCGCCAGTCCGGACACGTCCACCACCTCCCGGGCCTCCTCGCCGCCCTCCGGGGCGATGCGGGCGATGCGTCCCTCCCGGATGCAGATGTCAGCGGCATAGGGCTGGGAACGCTTCCCGTCCACCACCGTGCCGCCCCGCAGGATCAGATCATACATAGGGATACCTCCATTCTTTCTGCTGTCTCGCTTGTCTGTTGGGATGCAAAAGGACGCACCTGCCCGGCGGGGCGTTCCGTCCCGCTGCGGTTCAGTGCGTCCTGCTACTGGATGGCAGAAAGGACAAGTCCACTTCCCGCCGCATAGCAAAATGCTGACTATTCACGCGCCTGACTGGTGCTGTCCAGGAACTTCATCCGGGCGGACCGGGCGGCGGCGTACAGCACCCGCTTGGAGTCCCCCAGATAGTTGTCCAAAAGGCTGTTCCGGATCTCCTCCAGGTCGTCCACCAGGCTGTGCCCCACAAAGACGGAGCGGAGGAAGCGCCGGGTCAGCTCGCAGACCATATTGGTGTCTGCGTCCACGATCAGGCCGGTGGCCCGTTCCACCACCAGGATGAGGATCACCTTCTCGTGGGCCAGGTAGATGGGGTTGGTCTTCTCCGGGCGGGCGTCCCCCACCACGCAGATATGCTCCCCCGGGTTGAAATCCAACATAAAAAACATCCCTAAGTTTGTTGCTGTTATCAAATTACCACAAAAGCGGGGCCTTGTCAACCGCCCCGCTCCAACATCCCGGGAAAATCACTGTGTCAGCCACAGCTTTTTCGTTGTGGCTGAGGCGCGGTTTGGATGGAAAGATGTTCTTGACAGCGCTCCCGTCCCCCCGCGGGGGAAAAACGGTCCCCTCCCCCCTCTCTCCTCCGCCGCCCGGCGCGGCACGGTGACCATCGCTCTTCCTATCACTATAACAGAGATAACAATGACATTTTCTATTTCTCTGACTGTTACTGTTACGGGGCCCTAATTGCACGGAAATGTGCCACTTTCTCTCCCCTTTTCCGTTTAGGAGTAAGGAGGGATGCGGATTGGAGAACGCGAAACGGGGTTTTGTTTTCTACTTTGACAACTACTTTGTGGTGGAGGACCTCCCCCCGGACCAGCGGGGGTGGCTGCTGTCCGCCCTGTGCGTCTATGCCGAGCGGGTGTGGCGGGACCCGTCGGTGACCATGGAGGAGATCCTGGACCACTACCCCCAGATGTCCGGCCAGACCAGGATCGCCTGCGGCTTTCTGGGAGCGGCCGTCCTGCGGGACACCCAGCGGTGGCTCAGCCAGCGGCAGGCCCGGGCCCTGCGCCGCCAGCAGGGGGACCGTCCGGGCAGGCCCCCGGCTCCCGCCCGGGAGCGCTCCTGGAGCCGGGAGCAGGACATGGAGCTGACCCGGAAGCTGGCCGCCCGCCTGCGGGAGGAGGCGGCCATGGCGGAGGCAGGGGGAGCAGAGGGACAGGACTGACAGGACCGCATGGGCGCGCCCATGCGGTCTGTTATCCCGGGCGGTGAAGGTGAACTGGCTGCCGCCGGCGTGGGTCCTGTCCCTGGCGGCCGCGATGGCCCGCCGGCAGGTGCCTGCTCTTCCGACGCCGGTCCTGTGATGCCGGAGAACGCGGAGATCCATTTAAAAAGAGCATGGCCAACACACAAAAAAAGAGTGAAGGATCTCCCTCCACTCTTTTTTCTGAAGATGCAAGTAAGCCTGTAAGCCGGGTTCTGTCTTTTAAGACAGCCATCTATCTCGACGCACCGTTGCCGGTGCGCTCCAGCCGCCTCCCTGGGACGGTCGGGCCGACCTGTGTGTCCCTCCACGGCGTTGCTCCGGATAGAGTTTACAGCGACGGACAGTTCCCAGCCGTCGGGTGAGCTCTTACCTCACCTTTCCACCCTTACCTCACCGGCGCAAGTTTCATATCCCTCGCTTCCCCCAAGGGAAAGCTCGCTCATTCCACTGCGCCTCCTCCCCCGCTCACGGGGGATCGAGGCGGTATATCTCTGTTGCACTTTTCCTAGGGTCGCCCCCGGCGGGTGTTACCCGTTATCCTTGCCCTGCGGAGCCCGGACTTTCCTCACAGGCGGGCCTTTCGCCCCGCCCGCGCGGCTGTCCAGCTTACTTGCCCGTCTATGATACAGGAAAACCGGCGGATTGTCAAATCCATCTGCGGATGACCCGCCGCTCAGTCTCCCAGGGCCTCCCGCTGGGCCACGATGACGGGCTTGTTGTAGCAGGAGAAGGCGTCCTCCACCAGCACCGGGTCGGGCTTGCGGGTGAAGAGGCTCACCACCGGCACGATCACCAGTCCGGCCAGCATGCAGAAAGCGCCGGCGTTGATGGGCGACTGGAGCAGAGCTGGAAAGCGGGAGCCCACGAAGATGTTGGACAGCATCACCACAGTGGAGAAGAGAAAGCTGGCCCAGCAGGCGGCGGAGGTGGCCTTCTTCCAGTACAGGCCGTAGAGGAAGGGGGCCAGGAAGGCGCCCGCCAGCGCGCCCCAGGACACGCCCATGAGCTGGGCGATGAAGGTGACGCTGGACCTGTACTGGATGATGGCCAGCACCACGGAGATGGCGATGAAAACCACGATCAGGCCCCGGATGATGCGGATCTGGCGCTTCTCATCCATATCTTTGATGAAGTGGTCCTTCAGGAAGTCCAGGGTGAGGGTGGAGCTGGAGGCCAGCACCAGGGAGGACAGGGTGGACATGGAGGCGGAGAGCACCAGGATGACCACCACGGCGATGAGCACATCGGACAGTCCGGAGAGCATGGTGGGGATGATGGAGTCATATCCGTTGGCCGCCACGTCGATCTGGTCGGAGAAGAGCCGCCCGAAGCCGCCCAGGAAGTAGCAGCCGCCGGCCACCAGCAGGGCGAATACGCTTGAAATGACGGTGCCCGTCTCGATGGCCTTCTCGTCCCGGATGGCGTAGAACTTCTGGACCATCTGGGGCAGGCCCCAGGTGCCCAGCGAGGTGAGCAGCACCACGCCCAGCAGGTTCAGGGGGTCGGGGCCAAAGAAGGAGGCGAAGACGCCGGGGATGTCAGAGACGGCGGGGTCGCTCACCTGGGCCAGTCCCTCCAGGGCGGCCATAAAGCCTCCCTGGCTGTTGAGGACGGCGGCGATGACGGCGCAGATGCCCACGATCATGATGATGCCCTGGATGAAGTCGTTGATGGCGGTGGCCATGTAGCCGCCGGCGATGACATACACCCCGGTGAGGACCGCCATGACGATGACACACACGGAATAGTCGATGTTAAAGGCCATGCCGAACAGGCGGGACAGTCCGTTGTACAGCGAGGCGGTGTAGGGGATGAGGAAGATGAAGATGATGACTGAGGCGGCGATCTTCAGCTTGTCGCTGCCGAAGCGCTTGCCGAAGAACTCCGGCATGGTGGCGGAGCTGAGGTGCTGGGTCATGATGCGGGTCCGGCGGCCCAGCACCGCCCAGGCCAGCAGCGAGCCCAGCAGGGCGTTGCCGATGCCCGCCCAGGTGGCCGCAATGCCGTACTTCCATCCAAACTGTCCGGCGTAGCCCACGAAGACCACGGCGGAGAAATAAGAAGTGCCGTAGGCGAAAGCGGTGAGCCAGGGGCCCACAGAGCGCCCACCCAGCACAAATCCGTTCACATCCGTGGCGTGGCGGCGGCAGTACAGGCCGATGCCCACCATCACGCCGAAGAACACGATCAGCATACCCAGTTTGACGATCATAGCGATCACACTCCCAAAAACTTTCTCGCGTTAAACTGTAACGCACAAAAGCAATAAAGTCAAGAGTTTTTTTCAGCTGATCCTCCCACGCCTCCGGGGCGGCTGGAAGCCGCCCGAAAAACCTTCCCCCCTGAGGGGGGAAGGTGGCGCGGCGTATGCCGCAACGGATGAGGGGCCTTCCCTCCCTCGACCCCATATCAATCCTTAGGATCTGTTAAAGAGGTCCCGCCCTGTGGGGCGGGTTTCTTTCTGAGCGATCAGAAAGAAACCAAAGAATCGCCGGGTGACGCTCCCGGCGGGACCACGGCTCCACATCCGTTCCGCCTAGGTCCCGCAGTCCGCTTTCCCCCGGACCCCCGATGCGGGGGACACGGGCCTTGGGTATGGCGCCGGCGTCCGGCGCGGGTGGGGGACGACACCCGCTTCCCCCGTTTGTGCTGCCGCCGTTGGTGGGTCCAATGGGCGCGCAGACCCCACGGTGGTGTCGCGCCTACCCTGGCAGAATAGGGACAGCCGGTGTAAAACCGGCGGGCGCATGATATGCGCCCCTACGCAAAGACCGAAGGGAATCCCGTATTTCGTCAATTCGCCTGAAATCTTTCTCCCCGGCCCCCGATGGGGCAGACTGTCCCCATCCAGGGGTTGCAAAGGACAGGGAGAAGTGATATAATACCATCGCTTTTTAATGAACTCAGAGAAGGGAACGAGAGATATGTCCGGACATTCCAAGTGGCACAATATCCAGAAGACCAAGGGCGCGGCGGACGCCAAGCGGTCCCAGATCTTTACCAAGATCGCCCGTGAGATGATCGTGGCGGTCAAGACCGGCGGCAGCGGCGACCCCGCCAACAACTCCCGCCTGGCCACCGTCATCGCCAAAGCCAAGGCCGCCAACATGCCCAACGACAACATCAAGCGCACCATCGACAAGGCGCTGGGCTCCGGCAACACCGACGACTTTGAGAACGTAGTGTATGAGGGCTACGGCCCCAACGGCGTGGCCGTCATCGTAGAGGCCCTCACCGACAACCGCAACCGCACCGCCCCCGAGGTGCGCCATCTGCTGGACAAGTACGGCAAGGGCCTGGGCGCCACCGGCTGTGTGTCCTGGTCCTTTGACAAGAAGGGGGTCATCGTGCTGGACGCCGAGGACCTGGACGAGGACACCGTGATGATGGACGCCCTGGATGCCGGCGCCGACGATATGCAGGCTGACGACGAGGTGTTCGAGGTCTACACCGATCCCGACGCTTTCAACGCCGTGGTGGCCGCCATGGAGGCCAAGGGCTACACCTTCCTGGAGGCGGGCGTGCAGATGGTGCCCCAGAACTATGTGAAGCTCACCGATGAGGAGGACATCAAGAACATGACCAAGCTCATCGAGTTCCTGGAGGACAATGACGACGTGCAGAACGTCTACCACAACTGGGAGCAGGACTGATCCCTCCGTCCCTGCCGGCAAAGAGCGGGACCGCTTTCGGGCGGTCCCGCTCTTGTTCTGTCCCTGTGCTCCCGGAGCCTGCCGGGCCCTCATCTCCATGCGGGACGCGGCCTCGCTCTTCTTCCCCGCCCTCTCCCCCCTCTTCCAGGGAAAACACCGAGCGGCAGGGCTGACGCCCCGCCGCTCCAGTCCAGACGATCCAACTCTCCAAATGCCCTGCTGGCCCTCCACTCACTCCATGAGCCGGAAAAATTCCTCCTCGCTGAGCACTGGGACGCCCAGCTCCTGGGCCTTGCGCAGCTTGGAGCCGGCAGCCTCCCCCGCCACCACATAGGTGGTCTTCTTGGACACGGAGGAGGCCGCTTTGCCCCCCCGGTCCTCGATCATGGCCGCCGCCTCCTCCCGGGTGAGGCGCTCCAGGGCGCCTGTCAGCACGAAGGTCATCCCCGCAAAGCGCTGGTCCTCCCCCTTCTCCGCGGCGGCGGTATTCACCCCTGCCTCCCGCAGCCGGGCCATCAGGTGCCGGCTCTGGGGGCTGGCCATCCACTCCAGGACGCTCCGGGCGGTGATCTCCCCGATGTCGTCCACGGCGGTGAGCTCCTCCAGGGTGGCGTTCTCCAGGGCCTCCAGGGTCCCAAAGCGGGCCGCCAGGACCTTGCCCGCCTTCTGCCCCACCTGCCGGATGCCAAAGGCGTAGATCAGCCGGGACAGGTCCTGCTCCTTGGAGCGCTGGATGGCGGCCATCAGGTTTTCCGCCGACTTCTTGCCCATCCGCTCCAGCTGGGCCACGTCCTCCTCCTTCAGGAAGTACAGGTCGCCGGGGGTCTTCACCAGCCCCGCGTTCACCAGGTTCTCCACCACCGCGATGCCCAGGCCCTCGATGTCCATGGCGTCCCGGCTGGCGAAGTGGGCCAGATTGCGCAGCAGCTGGGCGGGGCACTCCGCTCCGGTGCAGCGGATGTGGGCCCCGTCCTCCTCCCGCTCCACCGGAGCGCCGCACACCGGGCAGACCTGGGGGAAGCGGTAGGGCTGGGTGCCTTCCGGCCGCTCCTCCGCCACCACGGACAGCACCTCCGGGATGATCTCCCCCGCCTTTCGGACCAGCACCGTGTCCCCGACGCGGATGTCCTTCTCCGTGATGAAGTCCTGGTTGTGGAGGGTGGCGCTGGTCACGGTGGTCCCCGCCAGCCGCACCGGTTCCAGCACCGCTTTGGGGGTGAGCACCCCGGTGCGGCCCACCTGGACCGTGATGTCCACCACTCTGGAGGGCTTCACCTCCGGGGGGTACTTGTAGGCCGCCGCCCAGCGGGGGAATTTGGCCGTGCTGCCCAGCAGTTCACGTTCTGACAGGTCATTTACCTTTACGACCGCTCCATCGATATCGAAGGGAAAGCTGTCCCGCTCCTCCCCGATCCGTGCGATGCGGGCAACCGCCTCCTCCACCTGGTCACAGCTGTAATGCGGGATCACTTTAAAGCTGTGTATTTTCAGGTATTCCAGGGTTTCCAGATGGGTGCTGAAGGTCTCCCCCTCCACCCACTGGACGTTGAACACCAGGATGTCCAGGCGGCGGCGGGCCGCCACCTTGGGGTCCAGCTGCCGCAGGGAGCCGGCGGCGGCGTTGCGGGGGTTGGCGAAGAGGGGCTCCCCCCGCCGCTCCCGCTCCTCATTGAGGGCGTGGAACACCTTCTTGGGCATGAACACCTCCCCCCGCACGATCAGCCTGGCGGGGGCGTCAGGGATGACCATGGGGATAGACCGGACGGTGCGCAGGTTCTCGGTGACGTCCTCCCCCACCCGGCCGTCCCCCCGGGTGGCCCCCCGGACGAAGACCCCGTCCTCATACTCCAGCGCCACCGAGAGGCCGTCCACCTTTGGCTCCACCACATAGCGGGCGTCCGGCGCCGCGCCCCGCACCCGCTGGTCAAACTGGCGCAGCTCCTCAAAGTCGAATACGTCCTGGAGGGACTCCAGGGGCACCCGATGGACCACCTGCTGGAAGGCGTCCAGGGCCTTCCCCCCCACCCGCTGGGTGGGGGAGTCGGGGGTGATCCACTCCGGGTGGGCTGCTTCCAGCTCTTCCAGCCGGCGCAGCTTGTGGTCGTAGTCGTAGTCCGTCATGGTGGGGGCGTCCTGGACATAATACTCATAGTTGGCCTGCACCAGCTCCCGGCGCAGGCACTCCAGCTCCTGTTTTTCATCCATGAAAGGCATCTCTCCTCTGTATCACGCGGCCCCGTTCAGGGTCAGATATGTGTCGGGCACCGCCCCAACAATGACGGTCTCCGCCACCCGCAGGCCGGTCTCTACGGTCAGCTCCGTCTGCCCGCCGGGCAGGATCAGCGTCACGGGGACGGCCACCTCCAGCTCGATGCGGTGCAGGGTCTGGTTCACCCCCGCCTGGGAGAAGTCGCTGCGGAATTCCGCCGACACCGTCCCCACCCGCAGGGCCCGCACCCGCAGCTCCGGGCCCCGGGCCCACACCAGTTCGCTGTCCACCAGGCTGCCCAGGGGGATGCGGATCTCGGAGGCGTCCACCCCCTCCAGTGCGGAGAGGATCTGGGCCACCAGCTGAGCCCGCAGCTGGTTCAGGGCCGCCATATCGGTGGTCATGGCGGTGATGGCCCCGGAGGCGTCCCGCTGGATGGTGACGAAGTCCCCGTAGTCCACGTCCCGCTCCGCCAGGTCGGCGGCGATGGCCCGGTCGATGACGGCGGTGAGGGCGTTGGCTGCCTGGGCCCGGGCCGCCGCCTCCACCAGGGGGCGCAGCTGATGCTGGAGCCACCCCACGATCCCGGCGGCCAGGGCCAGGGCCACCAGGGCGGTGAGCAGCCACCTCCGCCCCCGTCCTCCCCCCGGTCCCCGCCGGGGCGCCCGTCCCCGGAGGGGCGGGTCCAGCCGCCAGCGGACGGCCCGCAGGCGGCATCGCATATCCATATCCTCACCCCCTATGGGTCAGGATATTCATCAGGGCGCTTGGCCTATGTCAATCTTTCCCGCCCAGCAGCTCCTGCACCGCCAGCAGCACGCCCAGCCGGCCCGACTCGAAGGTGAGGCCGCCCTGGAGATAGACGGTGTAGGGGGGGCGCATGGGGGCGTCGGCGGACAGCTCGATGGAGGCCCCCTGGACGAAGGCCCCCGCGGCCATGATGACCTGGCAGTCGTAGCCCGGCATGTCCCAGGGCTCCGGCGTCACATAGGAGTCCACCGGCGCGCCGAACTGGATGCCCTTGCAGAACTTTTTCAGCGCCTCCGGCTCCCGCATATGGATCATCTGGATGATGTCGTGGCGGACGGCGGAGGAGGCGGGCTCGGTCTCATAGCCCAGCAGCTCCATCACGCCGGCGGCGAAGACGGCGGTCTTCACCGCCTGGGCCACCGTGTGGGGGGCCAGGAAGAGCCCCTGGTAGAGCAGGCGGTTCTGCCCCAGGGTGCAGCCGCACTCCCCGCCGATGCCCGGTGCGGTCAGCCGCATGGCCGCCCCCTCCACCAGGTCCCGGCGGCCGGCGACATATCCCCCCGTGGGGGCCAGTCCGCCGCCGGGGTTCTTGATGAGGGAGCCCACCACCAGGTCCGCCCCCACATGGGTGGGCTCTTGGGTCTCCACGAACTCCCCGTAACAGTTGTCCACCAGGACGGCGGCGCCCGGGTTGACCTCCTTTACGATGCGGCACATCTCCCCGATCTCCGCCACCGACAGGGAGGCACGGGTGGAGTACCCCTTGGATCGCTGGATCAGCACCGCCTTCACCCGGGGGTCCGCCGCCGCCCGGGCCAGCCCCTCCAGGTCCGGGCAGTCATCCTTCAGCTCTACCTGCCGGTATTCCACCCCGTAGTCCCGCAGGGAGCCGTGGCCCTTGTCCGCCGTGCCGATGGCCCCCATCAGGGTGTCATAGGGGGCCCCCACCGCGGACAGGAGCACATCCCCCGCCTTCAGCGCCCCGAAGAGGGCGCAGGTGATGGCGTGGGTGCCGTTGACGAACTGGATGCGCACCAGGGCCGCCTCGGTGCCGAACAGGTCGGCGTAGATCTGGTCCAGCTGGTCCCGGCCCAGGTCGTCATACCCGTACCCGGTTGTGCCGGCAAAGTACCCCTCTGCCACCCGGTGCTTCTGGAACGCGGACAGCACCCGGGCGGTGTTCTCCTCGGCAATGGCGTCGATGCGTGCAAACTGCTCCGCCAGGCCCTGCCGGGCCTTCTCCCCCAGGTCCAGGACCCGCTGGCTTATCTGTAATGTCATATTCCTTGCTCATTCCTATCTTTCTTTGGTTTCATACGGGCTCTCCCCGCCCGGCCGCCCCCTCAGGGCTGCTCCAGCGGCCGCTGGGCCAGGGCGGCTGCCAGCCGGACGCAGGCATCCGCGTCGGACAGGCTGGCGGTCTCCGCCGGGGTGTGGATATACCGGCAGGGCACTGAGATGCCCCCGGTGATGACGCCGGTGCGGGTCAGGTGGATGGCCCCCGCGTCGGTGCCCCCCGCCCGCATGATGTCCCGCTGGACGGGGATGTCCCCCTCCCGGGCGGTGTCCTCCAGCAGCGCCACCATGGCGGGGTGGCAGATGACGGAGGAGTCCATCACCTTCACCGCCGCGCCCCGGCCCAGCCGGGCCGTGCCCGCGCGCTCCGAGCCGGGCGTGTCGTCCACATCGGTCACGTCCACTGCCACGGCGTAGTCCGGGGCGATGGACCAGGCGGCGGTCCGTGCCCCCCGCAGCCCCACCTCCTCCTGGGCGGTGAACACCAGGTAGAGGTCGTTGGGGCACTCCCCGATTCGCTCCAGGGCGGAGAGCAGCACCGCGCAGGAGATCCGGTCGTCCAGATAAGGGGAGACCACCAGGTCCCCTGTACGGAAAGCGGGGGTGTCATAGACCGCGCTGTCCCCCACCTGGACCAGCTGTTTCGCCGCCGCCTCGTCCCCGGCGCCGATGTCCAGGAAGCACTCGTCCAGCTTCAGCTTGCCGAAGTCGGCCTTCTCCTCCGGGGCAAAGACCCCCCGCAGGCCGCTTTTGAAGCGGACGGGGGTGTAGGCCGCCTCTTTGGGGCTGACGCCTCCCAGCCGCCCCACCCGGAGGAAGCCCTCCTTCTCGATGTGGGTGACGACGAAGCCGATGGAGTCCATGTGGGCGGCGAGGAGCAGCTTGGGCCCCTTCCCCCGCCTGTGGACGATCAGGCTGCCCATGGTGTCTGCGGTGATCTCGTCGGCATAGGGCTCCGCCAGGGCCCGGATGACCTCCCGGATCTCCCCCTCGTCCCCCGAGGGGCCGTGGGCCCGGTTCAAGGTCTGGATCAATTCAAACAGTTCCATAGTTCACTCCTATTTTCATGCACTCTCATATTCTTTGGGCGGAGGCTGGGCCCCCTCACCCCAGCAGGCCGGGCACCTCCGGCACCGGCAGGGGGCCGAACAGCGCCGCCGCGGTCAGGCAGGCGGCCACCCCAAGGGCGGCCAGCGTCCACCGGGCCCACCGGGCGGTCAGGCAGCGGCCCAGGGCCGCCCAGTATTTCTGGAGCAGCCGGATCTCCACCACCATGAACAAGATCCACAGGGGATCTCTCCGCAGGGCGAAGGCCGCCCCGGACATGGCATAGCTGAGGACCGCGAACTCCACGGTCTCCAGCAGGGCCTCCAGGACCCGGCCCTTTCTCTCGTTCACCTAGCCCGCTTCCTCTCTCACAGCCGGGCGGCCTGGTCGGCCACGAACAGCCGGGTCAGTGCGAGCATGTCCTCAAAATCCGCCAGGCTGCCCACGCTGGCCGGGGCGTGGAGATAGCGCACAGCGGCGGAGAGGGCGGCCACCCGCACCCCGGCCCGGGAGCGCTGGATGGTCCGGGCGTCGTTGCCCCCGGCGATATACTCCTTGGTCTGCCAGGGGATGCCGTTGTCCTCCGCCAGCCGGCGCAGGTCCTCAAAGAGCCCGCGGTCGTAGATGGTCCCCCCGTCCATATAGGAGATCACGGGGCCCCTGCCGGGGGCGCACACTCTGCGGTGTCCCTCCACCCCGGGCAGGTCAGCGGCGGTGGTGGTCTCCAGCACCAGGGCGGTCTCCGGAGCCACAGAGAAGGCGGCCCCAAAGGCTCCCCGGGTGCCCACCTCCTCCTGGGCAGTAAAGACGAAGACCACGTCCATGGGCAGGTCCTCCTCCAGCAGCTTGAGCAGCACGGCACAGCCCACCCGGTCGTCGATGGCCTTGGCCTTGAACAGGCCCTCCCCGAACTCCTCCGGCGTGCAGACGAAGGAGCCGTAGGTCCCCGGCTCCACCCTGGAGAGGGCCTCCTCCCGGTCCCTCGCCCCGATGTCCAGGTAGAAGGCGTCGGTCTTGGGGACCTTCTTCTCCTCGTCCCGGCTGACCAGGTGGATGGCCTTGATCCCCACCACGCCGGGCACCCGGTCCGGGCCCAGGACCACCGGCTTGCCGATGGCCACCCGGCGGTCCACGCCGCCCACGAAGTCGAATTTCAGAAAGCCCTCTTCGGTGACGTGGGTGACGATGAGCCCCACCTCATCCATGTGGGCGCACAGCATCAGCCGGTCCCCGGCCGCTCTGGCCCCCTTCTTCCACACGATCAGGTTGCCCAGGGGGTCCACCTTCATAGACCGGGCCCAGGGCCTGGCCCGTTCCGCCAGGAACTCCCGCACCTGGTCCTCGTCCCCCGACACGCCGTTCAGGGCGCACAGGGTCTTCAGCAGCTCCTTCATCGGGACTCCGCCTCCTCTCCGATCCCCTCCACAAAGGCGGCCAGCAGCCGGGCCAGGTCCTCCAGGTCCCGGCGGCTGATGACCTCGATGGGGGTGTGCATATACCGCAGGGGCAGGGAGAGCACCGCCGTGGCCACCCCCTCCCGGCTCACCTGGAGGGGCCAGCCGTTGGTGCCGGAGTGGCCCGCCATTACCTCGGTCTGGACCGCCATCCCCAGCTCCTCCGCCTTGCGGCGCATCCGCTGTTCCATCCAGCGGGTGCAGTTGGGGCCCACGCCGATGACGGGCCCCTTGCCCAGAGGGAAGGTCTTTTCCTTGGGGGCATCCGGGCTGTCCCCGTGGGTCACGTCCACCGCCGCGCACAGGTCTGGGACCACCCCATAGGCCGCGGTCACTGCCCCGGTGCTGTCCACCTCCTCGCACACGCTGCCCAGCACGTACAGGTCCACATCCAGCCTCCGGTCCTTCAGCAGCTCCAGGGCCCCCAGCAGGGCGGCGAAGCAGGCGCGGTCATCCAGGGACTTGCCGCAGATCAGCTCCTGCCCCAGAGGAAAGCAGCCCCCGCGGAAGACCGCCGGGGTGCCCACCGGCACCCGGCGCTCCGCCTCCTCCTGGCTCAGCCCCACATCCAGGCAGAGCTCCCGGATGGGGATGGACTTGTCCATGTCCTCCCGGGTCTGGACATGGGGGGGCAGACAGGCCACCACCCCAGCCAGGGGGGAATCGGTGAGGACGGTGAGCTCCCGGTCGGGGAGCATCCTGGGGTCCACTCCGCCCAGGGGGGCAAATTTCAGATACCCTTCTTCATGGCCGGTGACCACAAAGCCGATCTCGTCCAGATGGGCGTCCAGCAGCAGCCGCTTCGCCCCCTCCCTGCCGCACCGGCGCAGGGCCAGCACGCTGCCCATCCGGTCCACGGTCACCTCGTCCGCCAGAGGGCGGAGCAGCTCCGCCGCCGCCCGGGACGCCGGCCCCTCGAATCCGCTGGGGGCGCCCAGGCCGCACAGGCGGGAAAGTATCGCATCATGATCCAACTCAGTGTTCCTCCTTTGTGCTTCCGGTCACAGGGACCGGACCAGCTCCTTGAACGCCCGGCCCCGCTCCATGAAGTTCTTGAAGCGGTCGAAGGCCGCGCAGGCGGGGGACAGCACCACCACGTCCCCCGGCCCCGCCGCCCGGCGGGCGGCCTCCACCGCCCCGGCCAGGTCCTCGGTCTGGATGATCTCCGGGCAGCCGCGGCCGCCCTCCGCCTCCTCCACTGCCTGCCGGATGGCCCGGGCCGTGTCCCCGGTGAGGACCAGGGTCTTGACCCGCTCCCGGATCTCCAGGGCCAGGGCGTGGAAGGGGATGCCCTTGTCATAGCCCCCGGCGATGAGGATCACCGGCTCCGGGAAGGACTCCAGGCAGGCCACGGTGCGGCTGGGACTGGTGCCGATGGAGTCATTGTAGTACTTCACTCCGTCCAGCTCCCGCACCAGCTCGATGCGGTGCTCCACCCCCTGGAAGCGGGCGGCCACCGCCCGGACGCACTTGTCCGGCACCAGTCCGTCCACGGCGGCGATGGCCGCCATGTAGTTTTCGATGTTGTGCACCCCGGGCAGCCGGATGTCCCGGGTGGGCAGCACCTCCCGGCTGCCCTGGGCGTTGGTGAGCCAGATGGCCCCGTCCCGGAGGTAGACCCCCTCCTCCAGCCGCGCCCGGCGGCTGAAGAAGGTGACCGCCCCCCCGGCCTTCTCCGCCAGGTCCCGGGTCAGCTGGTTGTCATAGTTGAAGATGGCCCGGTCCCCCTCCCCCTGGTGGAGGAAGATGTTCTCCTTGGCGGCGATATACTCCCCCATGGATCTGTGGTAGTCCAGGTGGTTGGGGGACAGATTGGTCATTACGGCGATGTGGGGGCTCTGCTCCATGGTCATCAGCTGGAAGGAGGACAGCTCCAGCACCGCAAAGTCCTCCGGCTCCATGCCGGACACATCTGGCAGCAGGGGCTTGCCGATATTGCCCCCCACATAGACGTTGTATCCCGCCTCTTTCAGGAACTCCGCAAGGATGGTGGTGGTGGTGGTCTTGCCGTCGCTGCCCGTCACACCGATCAGGCGGCAGGGGCACAGGCGGAAGAACAGCTCCATCTCCGAGGTGACCTCCGCCCCCCGGGCCCGGGCCGCCTCCAGGGCGGGGTGGCCGGGGTGCAGGCCGGGGGTGCGGAAGATCACGTCCTGATCCAGCCCCTCCAGATACGCCTCCCCCAGCCGCAGCCGGGCTCCCAGGCTCTCCAGCTCCTCCGCCTGCTCCTCCACCCGCTCCCGCTGGGCCCTGTCGCACACGGTCACGTCCAGATCCGCCCGCAGCAGCATCCGGATCAGCGGCGTGTTGCTGACCCCCATGCCGATCACGGCGATCCTCTTCCCCCGCAGACTGTCGAAATATTCCCTGATGTCGGACATGGGATACGCTCCTTTCCCGATTTGGGCCGCCGCGGCCTGAGGCCGCGGAAAAAATTTGACTGGTTTTATGGGTTTTATGGTATGTTATCACAGAAGAAGAAAAATTTCAATGAAACACTCCGCCGGAATTTCAACGGGATTCTTGCACTTTTTCCATTCCTGTGCTATTCTTGTTAAGATAGGGGTCTTCTTCCCTTCCCGATCTGAAATCACGACAGAAACGAGGTCTTTTCCATGGAGCAAGCCAACTCCGCCCCCCGCAAGCGCATCTTCAGCGGCATCCAGCCCAGCGGCGATCTGACCCTGGGCTCTTATATGGGAGCCATCAAGAACTGGGTCCCCCTTCAGGATGAGTACGACTGCATCTACTGCATCGTGGACATGCACGCCATCACCGTCCGCCAGGACCCGGCCCTGCTGCGCCGGCGCACCCTGGAGCAGCTGGCCCAGTATATCGCCTGCGGCCTGGACCCGGTCCGGAGCGTCATCTTCATCCAGAGCCACGTGCCCCAGCACGCCGAGCTGGCCTGGGTGCTGGGCTGCTACACCCAGTTTGGGGAGCTGTCCCGCATGACCCAGTTCAAGGACAAGTCCAAAAAGCACGCCGACAACATCACCGCCGGCCTGTTCACCTACCCGGTGCTGATGGCGGCGGACATCCTGCTCTACCAGGCCGACCTGGTCCCGGTGGGTCAGGACCAGAAGCAGCACGTGGAGCTGTGCCGGGACGTGGCCCAGCGCTTCAACGGCGTGTACAGCGACACCTTCACCCTCCCCGAGCCCTTCATCCCCAAGATGGGCGCCCGGGTGATGAGCCTGGGGGACCCCTCCAGCAAGATGAGCAAGTCCGATCCGGACGGCTGCGTCTTCCTCATGGACACCCCCGAGGTCATCCAGAAGAAGTTCAAGCGGGCGGTCACCGACAGCGAGACCCAGGTCCGCTTCGACCCGGAGCACAAGCCGGGCATCTCCAACCTGCTGACCATCTACTGCGCCGCCACCGGCAAGAGCCCGGAGGAGGCGGAGGAGGTCTTCCAGGGCCAGGGCTACGGCGTGTTCAAGCCCGCGGTGGGCGACGCGGTGGTGGAGCTCCTCCGGCCCATCCGGGAGGAGGCCGGCCGCCTCATGGCCGACAAGGCGTATCTGGAGGGCATCTACAAGGAGGGTGCGGAGCGCGCCTCCCACCTTGCCGCCAAGACTCTGCGGAAGGTCTATAAAAAGGTGGGCTTTGTGGCCCGCTGACCGGGCGCCCGCTCCCGCCTCCTTCCCCACATCAATTCTGCAAAAGGGGTTTTCCCATGAACGTTCCCACGGATATTTCCCTTCAGGTGGTGGGCTCTGTGGCCGCCGCCCTGCTGGTGGCCGCGGTGGTGGCTCTGATCGCCACCCCGGTGGTCCGCTCCCTGGCCTTCAAGATCGGTGCGGTGGATGTCCCCCGGGACAGTCGCCGGATGCATGACCACCCCATCCCCCGGATGGGGGGGCTGGCCATCTTCTTCGGCTTCATCCTCAGCGTGCTGCTCTTCCTGCCCCTCACCACCCAGCTGCGGGGCATGCTGCTGGGCGCGGTGGTCATCGTCATTCTGGGCATTTTTGACGACATCTATGCTCTGTCCGCCAAGCTGAAGTTCGCCGTCCAGATCGGCGCGGCCCTCATCGCCGTGCTGATGGGCAACCAGATCGACTACCTCTCCAACCCCAACATCTTCAGCAGCGACCCCTACTGGCACCTGGGCGTGCTGTCCATCCCCATCTCTGTGCTGTGGATCGTGGCCATCACCAACGCCGTCAACCTGATCGACGGGCTGGACGGCCTGGCCTGCGGCGTGTCCACCATCAGCTCCATGACCATGCTGGTCATCGCCCTGACGGTGGCCGAGGCCCAGGTGGCCATCCTCATGGCCGCCCTGGCCGGCGCCTGCATTGGCTTTCTCCCCTATAACCTGAACCCGGCCAAGATCTTCATGGGGGACACCGGCTCCACCTTCCTGGGCTTCGTGCTGGCCACCGTCTCCATCCAGGGGCTGTTCAAGTCCTACGCCATCATCTCCTTCGCCGTCCCCTTCCTGGTGCTGGGCCTGCCCATCTTCGACACCTGCTTCGCCATCCTGCGGCGGCTGGCCCGGGGGCAGAGCCCCATGGCCCCCGACCGGGGACACATCCACCACCGGCTCATCGACATGGGCTTCACCCAGAAGCAGGCGGTGGCGGTGCTCTATCTCATCAGCGCCATCCTGGGCCTGTCCGCGGTGGTGCTCACCACCAACAACGCCATGAAGGCCATGCTCTTCCTGCTGGCCCTGTGCATGGCGGGCGCCTTCGGGGGCAGGCTCTACCTGTCCCACAGCGACAGCGGCGGCTCCGGCGCCGCGGGGGAGGCCAAGGGCCGGCAGCACCGCCCCCCCTCCAAGACCCAGATCGCCGGCAACGACAATTTCTTCGGTGAGGAGGACCGTTCCGACAAATGAACCGTATCCGAGTCATGACCATCTTCGGCACCCGGCCGGAGGCCATCAAGATGGCCCCCCTGGCCCTGGAGCTCTCCCGCCGCCCCCAGATCGACGCCTTGTGCTGTGTCACCGCCCAGCACCGGCAGATGCTGGACTCCGTGCTGGACATCTTCCGCCTGGTGCCCGACTTCGACCTGAACATCATGGAGCCCCGGCAGACCTTGTCCACCATCACCTCCAAGTGCCTGCTGGGCATGGAGGAGGTGCTGGAGCAGGCCCGACCCGACCTGGTCCTGGTCCACGGTGACACCTCCACCACCTTCGCCGGCGCCCTGGCCGCCTTCTACCACCGGGTGCCCGTGGGCCACGTGGAGGCCGGCCTGCGCACCTATGACAAATACTCCCCCTACCCGGAGGAGATGAACCGCCGGATGGTCAGCGCCATCGCTGACCTGCACTTCTGCCCCACCCCCTCCAACCGGGACAATCTGGCCCGGGAAGGGATCGAGCAGGGCGTCTTTCTGACCGGCAACACGGTGATCGACGCGCTCCAGACCACAGTTGTAAAAGACTTTCATTTTTCAGAAGGCGTCCTCAATGATTTGGATTATGTCAACCGAAAGGTGATCCTGGTCACCTGCCACCGGCGGGAGAACTACGGAACGCCTATGGCCCACATCATGACCGCCCTGCGCCGGGTGGCCGACGCCTTCCCCGACGTGGAGCTGGTCTATCCGGTCCACCTCTCCCCGGTGGTCCAGGAGGCGGCCCATCAGTACCTGGACGGCCACCCCCGCATCCACCTCATCGCCCCACTGGCGGTGGACGAGATGCACAACCTGATGGCCCGCTGCCATCTGGTGATGACCGACTCCGGCGGGCTCCAGGAGGAGGCCCCCGCCCTGGGCAAGCCGGTGCTCGTCCTGCGTCGGGAGACGGAGCGCCCCGAGGCGGTGGCCGCGGGGACGGTCCAGCTGGCGGGCACCGAGGAGGAGCTCATCTTCCAGATGGCCTCCCGCCTGCTCACCGATCCGGCGGCCTATGCCGCCATGGCCCACGCCGCCAACCCCTACGGCGACGGCCGGGCCTGCGGGCGCATCGCTGACGCCATCGAGTACCGCTTCGGTCTACGGGCGCAGCCCCCCGCCCCCTTCCATCCCTGACCTCTGTCTGACCCCACGAGAAAGGAGCCGGCCATGGACCAAAAAAACCGCCTGATCATCGCCATCGCCGTCACCCTTCTCATCGTGGCGGCCATGTTCACCAGCTTCGGCCGCAGCCTCTTCTCTATGCGCACCGAACATATCCAGCTCCCTGAGCCCGGCGCCTCCTCCAGCAGCCAGGAGGGGGGAGGCTCCTCTCAGTCCGCCGAGCTGTTCCAGCGGGTGGAGGTGACCCCCCAGACCGTCCAGAGCGTCATCCGCACCCTGGAGCGCTCCACCAGCTATTACTGGGAGCTGACGGTAGAGACCTTCTGGACCGGGGGCTCCAGTGCCACCTCCGTCCAGACTTGGGTGGACGGAGGCTGGTCCCATACCCGTCAGGTCCTCCCCTCCGGTCTGATCCGCCACGACCTCATCAGCGAGGACACCGTCTACTACTGGTATGAGGGGTCCTCCGACTACCTCACCGCCCCGGCGGAGGGCGGCTCCGCCGATCTGGCCCAGCACATCCCCACCTATGAGACCGTGCTGGACGCGGACCCGGAGCAGATCACCGGCACCGGCTACGACGACTCCAGGGGGGGCATCCCCTGCATCTATGTGGAGGTATCCGCCCCCGGCGGGGAGCGGGTGGACCGCTACTGGATCAGCGTGGAGAGCGGGCTGCTCATCTCCTCTGAGACTCTGGAGGGGGAGGAGCTGCTCTACCGCATGACCGCCTATTCTCCCATCCAGTCCTGCCCCTCCGGCACCACCTTTCAGCTGCCGGACGGAACGGTGCTCCACAGCATTTGAGGAGGAGCTCACCCCCCTTGCTTCTCCTCCTTCCTGTCATCCGCCAGCCCCAGCAGGAGCAGCAGCCCCAGGGTGATGACCAGGTCCATGTTGTCCCCCTCCACCAGCAGGAGCAGGATGATCAGGATCAGCAGGATATCCCCGCTGTCCAGCTCCTCCAGCCGGAGGACTTTCAGGATGCCGTTGATCCCCCCCTTGTCCCCGCCGAACAGGGCGTTCAGCGGGCTCTTCTCCCCTGAGAGCAGGTCCCCCAGGCCGCCAAAGCCCATGGGACCCGGGGCAGGCCGGCGGCCTCCTCCTCCGGGCGCGCCCCGGGCTGCCCCGGGTGGAGGTCCTGCGGAGCCCCGGGGCCCGTTCTCCCCCGGCTCCCCCCGCTCCGGCCCGGGCGGATGGGGTGCCGGACGCCGGGCCCCCTCCTCCGGGCCGTCCTGCTCCACCACCCGGGTATAAGTACCATTCTGGGGGATATAGCGGTTATACATCGCCCCGCCCCCCTTCTCCCATGCCGCGGAAGAGGACCCGGATCACCCGGGCCAGCCGGGAGATCTGCACCGCCCGGTCCAGCTTGGCCAGGCGGCTCTCCTTCAGGAAGGGGCGCAGGGCGTTGAGCAGGGCCACCGTTCGGTCGTCCTCCCCCTGATACTCCCGCAGCAGCCGCATCCCCATCTGGATCATGCCGGGGTCGATCTCCCCCAGGGCGGCCAGCGGCTCCTCTCCCCCCGTCAGGGCCGGCGGAGCGCTCCCCGCCGAAGCGGGCGCCTCCGCCTCCCTGGCGCCGGTCTGCTCCGCCCCCTGGGCGGCCTCCCCCGCCGGGGAGGCCTGCGGCCGGGGAGCGCCGCCGCCCAGGGACTGGGCCAGCGCCATGATCTGCCCCATGGCGGACGGGTCATTGAGGATCGCGTTCAGCTTGTCTTCCATCTCCCCCACAGGGCAGCCCCTCCTTTCCCCCTCCTGTGCGGGGACTCAGTCGGTCAGGCCCGACTGCCTGGCCTGGCGGCTGATGCGCTCCACCAGCTCGCCTCCCTCCGGGGTGTTCATCAGCCGCTGCATCATTCCCACCAGCTGGCTGGTGTCCCCTTTCACGGCGGCCTCCGCCGCCCCCTGGATACCGCCCCCCTGCCGCAGCAGCTCCATCAGCCGCTGGGCATCGCCGGATCTGGCCAGACGGTTGAGGGCCTCCTTATTTTTGACCAGATCGGCGGGCAGGCTCTCCTGCCCCTTTTTGCCGCTTCTTTCCTGATTCATACCGGATCTCCCTTCCAAGAGGATTTCATTCCAGTATATGCGCCAGACGAGGTAAGGTGACTCTTTTGAAAATTCTTGTGTTTTCCGACTCCCACCGCTACACCGGCGGCATGATCCAGGCCATCGAGGAGCAGCAGCCCGACCTGGTGGTCCACCTGGGCGACCTCCAGCGGGACGCCGAGGAGCTGGCCCTCCTCTACCCCAAGCTGTCCATGGTCACCGTGCCCGGCAACTGCGACGGCTGGACCACAGATCCTCTGGAGCGCCAGTTCATGGTGTGCGGCAAGCGCGTCCTCCTCTCCCACGGGCACATCTGGCATGTGAAGCAGGGGTATGACGCCGCCCTCCGGGCGGCCCGGAACGCCGGGGCCCACCTTCTGCTCTTCGGCCACACCCACCGCCCCTGCTGCTTCCAGGAGCCGGACGGCCTCTGGGTCCTCAATCCAGGCAGCGCCCGCAGCACCTTCGGCCTCGTCCTCCCAGAGGGGGAGGCTCTCTCCTGTTCCCTGCTGGACATGCCCTGATGGGCGCCTCTGTACAAAAAACACCCCCGGGACCTGTTCACGGTCCCGGGGGTGTTTTTTTATATGTCTCAGCCCTGGGCAGCGGCCTCCTCAATGGCGGCCTCCTCCGCCCGCATGGCTGCCAGAGTGCGGTCCAGCAGCTGGTCCAGCTCCCAGCCCAGCAGCTCCGCCCCCTGGGCGATCACGTCCCGGGAGCAGCCTGCGGCGAATTTCTTGTCCTTGAATTTCTTCTTCAGGGACTTGAGCTCCATGTCGGACACGCTTTTGGAGGGGCGCATCAGGGCGGCCGCCCCGATCAGCCCGGTGAGCTCGTCCACCGCGAAGAGGACCTTCTCCATCTCCTGCTCCGGCTTGATGTCCACACAGTGGCCCCAGCCGTGGCTGGCGGTGGCCCGGACGATCTCCTCCTCCACCCCGGCCTGCCGCATCAGCTCCTGGGACTTTTTGCAGTGCTCCTCCGGCCAGCGCTCAAAATCCAGGTCGTGGAGCAGACCCACGATCCCCCAGAACTCCTCCCGGTCCCCATAGCCCAGCTCCCGGGCGAACCAGCGCATCACGTGCTCCACTGTAACGGCGTGGCGCAGGTGGAACTCCTCCTGGTTATACTGGGTCAGCAGGTCCCAGGCCTGCTCTCTTGTCATGGACATCTCTGAAACACTCCTTTTTTCACTTCTGAGCTCCTTCTGTGCTCCTGGGGACGAAGCTCCCCCGGGCCTCCCCCGCCGGGGACGGGCATACAGACGGAGCGGGGCTTTTTGACTGTTTTAATAGGCCACGACCACGCCGCCGTCGTTGGCGTAGACGGTGGTAATCCCGCCGGCCTCCAGGATCAGGACCTGCTGGAACTGGCATTTGGCCTCGATCTGCTCCTTCAGGGCGAAAGCCCGCTCCAGGCAGTTGCAGTGGCACACCGCCGCCACCCGCCCCTGATGATCCGGGTCCGCCGCCATCCGGTCCACCAGCTTGCCCAGAGCCTGCTTCATGGTCAGGGCCTGGCCCAGCTTGCAGATCTCCCCCTGAGGGGTGGCCCCCATCAGCAGCTTGATCCGCAGCGCCCCGGTGACCACCGCCTGCAGCTTGGTCAGCCGTCCGTTCTTCCGCAGATTCTCCAGGGACTCCAGCACGAAAAGGGTCTGCATCTGGCAGATATACTGCTCCACTTCCCGGACCACCTTCTTGAAGGGCATCCCGGAGGACGCCAGCTCCCGGATCTTCAGCGCCGTCAGCACCTCTCCAGAGGAAGCGGAGCAGGAGTTGAACACGTGGACGTTGCGCTCCGGTTCCTCCTCTTCCAGCAGGACCCGGGCCTGGACCGCGCTGTTGTGGGAGCCGCTGAGCAGGGCGGACAGGGTGACCACATAGATGTCATCCGCGCCGCACTGGTAGGCGTCCAGATAGCTCTGGGGGGCGGGGCAGGCGGTGGAGGGGGCGTCCTCGCTCTGCTTCATGGCCCACAGCAGGTCGCTCCGGTCCAGGGAGGCGTCGTCCACGAAGGAGCTGTTCTCCACCCGAATGGTCAGAGGCACCTTCACAAAGCAGGGGTCCTTCAACATGGTCCCGGTCAGGTCGCAGCAGCTGTCCACAATGATCTTGAAACTCATACTTTTCATCCCCGAACATGATATTAGATATTAGATTTACGATACTATACCACAGTTCCGCCCAAATGTAAAGTAAAACCGCGGCGCCTCCCGTGTGCAGGATCGCCCCGGAGGGCGCAGTCCCCCGCCGCTTACCGAGGCGGACCTCTGTAACCGCCCAACCCCTCCCCTTTAGGGAGAAATGCTGCGGCGTGGGCTGTCCCCCTCTCGGCCCCGCCCCCCCAAAGCCTTCCCCCCTCCGGGGGAAAGGTGTCACGGCGCACGCCGCGACGGATGAGGGGTCTTCCTTTCCCCGTCCCGCTTTTTCGAGAAGGGCGGGACAAGCCCCGCCCCTACATGGGCCGGAAGGGATCAGCGCCTCCACAGAAAACCGGGGCCTGGGGCAGTGTACTGCTCCAGATCCCCCCGCGGCCCGGGTCAGTCCTCCGGGAACAGCTCCGGCTCCTCGGCGCGCAGCTCCTTCAGGATCTTCTGGTCCGCCTTGGAGGACAGATCCAGCCGCTCATAGAGGTCGGGGCGGCGGCGGCGGGTACGCAGGATGGACTGCTTCCGCCGCCACTGGTCCACCTTGGCGTGGTTGCCTGACAGGAGGATGGGGGGCACCGCTCTCTCGTGCCACACCTCCGGCCGGGAATACTGGGGCGCCTCCAGTGCACCGTTCCAGTGGCTCTCGTTCTCATAGCACTCCGGGTCGGACAGCACCCCGGGCACCAGCCGGCACACCGCGTCCGCCACCGCCATGGCCGGGATCTCCCCGCCGGTGAGCACAAAGTCCCCCAGGGAGATCTCCTCGTCCACGCACTCCTCCACGAACCGCTCGTCGATCCCCTCGTAGTGCCCGCAGACCAGGATCAGCCGCTGGTAGCTGTCCTTCAGCCGCCGGGCATCCCCCTGGCGGAAGGTCCTGCCTGCGGGAGATAAGTAAATGGTATGGACCCGCTCCCCCGCCTCCTCACAGATGTGCTTCCAGCACTGGTAGAGGGGGTCGGCCTGCATCACCGCCCCCCGGCCGCCGCCGTAGGGGTAGTCGTCTACCTGCCGCTGCTTATTCAATGTGTAGTCCCGGATCTGGTGGCACTCGATGCGGATGTAGCCCCGCTCCTGCCCCCGGCCCAGGATGGATTCGCACAGCATGTCCCCCACCACGTCGGGGAACAGGGTCATGATATCGATACGGTACATAGTCAGTCTCTTTCCTCACTTGGCGTTTTATCCCCTTGATTATACGCAATCTCCCCCTGTTTTTCAATGGATGCCGGCCTTTTTCCCCAACTCTTTTTCCCGCCCCGGAAAAAGGGCCCGCGCCGGGCCTCCGCACTTGGGGCCCGGCGCGGGCTGCGCTCCGGTCTTACTGCTGTCCTGTGGGCTTCTGGTTGGAGAACTTGGTGTAAGCCTGGCTGATCTTGTCCGCCTGGGCCTGCTCGGGCTGGTACCAGCCCTTGGACTGGGCCAGCTGGAACAGCTCGGTCTGGGTGTGGTGCCCCTGGTTGAACAGGCCGAGGAAGGCGTCCCGCAGGGGGATGTTGACGCACTCCGAGGCGTAGGTGTCATAGTTGGAGGTCATCTTCTTCTCACTGCACAGAAAATCTGTCATACGTTCCTGATCGTTCATTCGTTCTCCTCCTCAGCGCAGCTGATCCAGCAGGGTGTTGTAGTTCTGAAGGTGTTGGCTGGCGCAGTTCTGGAACATGGTCTTCAGCTCCTGGTCGGTGCTCTCCTGGACCGCGGCCAGATACTTGCAGTGGAGCACCCGCTCAAAGTCCAGCTGGTCATTGAGGGCCTGGAGCTCCTTGGTGGTCAAAATGGGCATACGAATTCCTCCTTCAGCCGTCATCGGCTCTGATCTACGGCCTTAGGTTTCCCGCCTTTTCCAAAATTATACGGCATTTTAGGGGTCCCCTGCCGATCAAACAGAAAGATCACATATTCCCTTCCCCGGATCTGGCCCACCGTCCCGAAGCAGAAGAGGGGGACCAGCGGGAACTGCCCGCCGCCGCGGAAGGAGGCGGCCAGCCGCACCTCCTCCCTGCCCCGCTGCACCAGCAGGGGCCCCCAGCTCCGGGCCGCCTGCACCAGCACTGGGTCGGACACCAGCTTCCAGGGCTCCTCCTCCCAGTACCACTCTCCGGCGCTCTCCTCTGTAAAAGGATAGGCCATCACAGCCCTCCCTCCCGCCACCGGCCAGCAGCCCGCATCCTCCAGAGTACGGCGGCTCAGGGTCCGGCTCAGCACCAGCTCTCCCCCCTCCGGCACCAGCGTTCCCAGCAGCAGCCGTCCCTTTCCGCCGCCCCGCAGCCACACCTTATAGAGCCCCTGGCCGTCGTTCTGGCGGCGCGCCTCGGTGTGCACCCTGGGGCCGTCCTCCCGCAGGGAGAGGGTCCCGCCTCCCTCCAGCATGATCTTTTCCACCACGGCCTGTCCCTCCCTCTCCCCATCTCGCTCCACTTTATGCACCCCGGGGGCGTGGATATGCCGCTGTGGGAAAGGCGCCGGCCGCATGCCCGCGGCCGGCGCCTTTCATCCCGCCTGCTCCTGAAGGGTGAGGGCGATCTCCTCCCGTTCCTCCCCATAACAGATCTCCATGCTGTACTGCTGACGGAAGGGGAGCAGGAGCCCCTCGGTATAGCTCCCGTCCGGCGTGTTGGCCAGCCGGCACCAGACCTCTCCGCCCGCCGCATACCCAGACAGATAAAGCGTCCCGCCGTCAGAGACGGAGTAGCGGAACTGCTCTGCTTCCGTTCCGTTATGGGTCACCAGCAGCTCCGTCAGATAGATCTGCTCCGCCTCCTCCAGCGCCATGGCCTCCTCCGTCGCCTTCAGAGCCAGGGCGTTGTACTCCTCACTGCGCTCCGGGAAATCCGCCCCGCTCTGAGCCATGGTCTCTGCTGAGGCCCACTTTCCCTGTATGAGCACGGACCGTTCCGCCTCGCTGGCCTGTCTGACGTTCAGGACCACAGAAAAATGCGGACCTGCTCCGGCATAGGAATAGGGTGCCCGCCCCAGGTCCTCCTGGCTTGGGACATAGCCCTCCACGGGATAGGTGCCCGTAAAATCCTCATAGGATATCGGGCTCCCGAGCTGCCTCCCGCATCCTGTCCCGACGACGCACAGCAGGAGCGCCATCATCCACGCACCGATCCGTCTCATCCCTTTCCCGCCTCCTTGTCCCCTCAATTGTACCACAAGCCGAATCAATATCCCATTTATGTTTTTCCCGCTCCATTAAGATTTTTTAATTTGTCCCCGCCTTTTTCAGGTCTGTCTCATTTTTCTCTTGACAAAGCCGGCCTCCTCCGCTAAAATAACATTCAACAAATGCAGTGACGGGAAAAAAGACAGGGTCAGCCCCCTTCAGAGAGCCGGTGGTTGGTGGGAACCGGCGTGCGGCCCCCTGTGGATACTGGTCCCCGAGCAGCTTGTCCGAATCTGTGAGTAGGATGAGACGTATGGCCCCGTTACCGGCCTCAGCCTTGTTCGAGGCTTATGAGGGCCGCTTTCGGGTAACCGGCGGCCGAACCAGGGTGGTACCGCGTCATTTCCGACGCCCCTGACTTGAAAAAGTCGGGGGCGTCGTTTTTGTCCCCCGCAGAATGTAAAGGAGGCACCCCATATGAAACCCGGATATCAAAAGTACATCCCCTTCCAGCCCCAGCCCATCCAGGGCCGCACCTGGCCGGACCGCGTCATCACCCAGGCCCCCGTCTGGTGTTCTGTGGACCTGCGGGACGGCAACCAGGCTCTGGTGGACCCCATGAACCTGGAGGAGAAGCTGGAATATTTTCACACCCTGGTGGACATCGGCGTCAAGGAGATCGAGATCGGCTTTCCCTCCGCCAGTGAGACCGAGTATGAGATCTGCCGCGAGCTGATCGAGGGGGGCCACATCCCTGACGATGTGACCATCCAGGTGCTGGTCCAGGCCCGGGAGCACCTGATCCGCAAGACCTTCGAGGCCATCCAGGGCGCCAAAAACGTCATCCTCCACTTCTACAACTCCACCTCCACCCTCCAGCGCAAGGTGGTCTTCCACATGGACACCGATGAGATCACCAAGATCGCCACCGATGCCGCCGACCTGATCTACGAGATGTCCCAGCCCCTGATCCAGTCGGGTATGAACCTCCGGTTCGAGTACTCCCCCGAGTCCTTCATGGGTACGGAGATGGACTATGCCGTGGAGGTCTGCCAGGCGGTGCTGGAGCACCTCCACGCCGCCCCGGAGCGTAAGGTCATCCTCAACCTGCCCACCACGGTGGAGAACTGCATGCCCAACCAGTTTGCCGACATGCTGGAGTATTTCATCCGCAGGCTCCCCTCCCGGGACTGCGCCATCATCTCCCTCCACCCCCATAATGACCGGGGCACCGGCGTAGCCACCACCGAGATGGGACTGCTGGCCGGGGCGGAGCGGGTGGAGGCCACCCTCTTCGGCAACGGTGAGCGCACCGGCAACGTGGATATGATCACCCTGGCTCTGAATATGTACACCCAGGGCGTGGACCCCAGGCTGGACTTTTCCAATATCAACAAGATCCGGGAGATGTACGAGCGCTGCACCAAGATGAAGGTGGGCGAGCGGCAGCCCTATGCCGGCGAGCTGGTCTTCACCGCCTTCTCCGGCAGCCACCAGGACGCCATCAACAAGGGCACCCAGTATATGAAGGAGTCCAACTCCGACTTCTGGGAGATCCCCTACCTGCCCATCGACCCCGCCGACGTGGGCCGGCAGTATGAACCCATCATCCGCATCAACAGCCAGTCGGGCAAGGGCGGTTCCGCCTATGTGATGGAGCACAACTTCGGCTTCGACCTGCCCAAGCTGATGCACCCCGAGTTCGGCGCCGTCGTCCAGAAGGAGACCGACCGGGTGGGCACCGAGATCGCCCCCGAGCGCATCTACGAGCTGTTCAAGGAGGAGTACCTGAACATTGACGCCCCCTACCGGATGCTCAAGCACGCCTTTACCGAGAGCATCGACGCCGAGGGGCACTCCCATGTCACCTTCTGGGGCACCATCCAGCACACGGACACGATCTTCCAGGTCTCCGGCGAGGGCAATGGCCCCATCGACGCCTTCTTCAACGCCATCAAGGACGAGAAGATGTCCCACTTCACCTTCCTGGATTACAAGTCCCACGCCATCACCGACGGCTCCGACTCCCAGGGCGTGGCCTACATCCTGCTCCAGGACCAGCGGGACGGCAGGAAGTACTGGGGCGTGGGCGTCTCCCATAACATTAACCTGGCCCCCCTGCGCGGCATCCTCTCTGCCATCAACCGCTCCAAGCGGAGCGCTCAGTAGCCTGAGCAGTGCTTTCCCCCGGCGCACATGCCGCCGCGGAAAACAGATCACAACTTGATTTGCGCCTGCGGGCGCGAACTCTGCGAGGCTCTTCCATAAGCTCCGGCCCGGCGGCCCTCTGGATATTCCAGCGGGCCGTCGGGCCATTTGTTTACTTTAACTCATTTCATAAATTTTATTCACCGTTTTTTAACATATTATTTTTTCTTTTCTTATTGACTTTTTCAATGTTTAGAATATACTAATCCTTGTAAATAGCTTGAAGAAGGAGGCTATCTTATGTCTAATCAGACCAATGCAAAGGAAAAAGCGGCCGCCAAAGCGCCCGCCCGCATGTCCAAGAAGGATCCCCTCACCAAAAGCCAGCTGGAGCTCATCAACGCCTGGTGGCGGGCATCCAACTATCTGGCCGCCTGCCAGCTCTACCTGCTGGACAACCCCCTGCTGCGGGAGCCCCTGAAGCCCGAGCACCTGAAGCGCACCATCGTGGGCCACTGGGGGACCTGCCCTGGTCAGAACTTCATCTACACCCACCTGAACCGGGTCATCAACAAGTATGACCTGGACATGATCTACCTCTCCGGCCCCGGCCACGGCGGTAACGCCATGGTGGCCCAGGACTACCTGGACGGCTCCTATACGGAGATCTACCCCAACATCAGCCGGGACGCCGAGGGCATGAAGAAGCTGTTCAAGCAGTTCTCCTTCCCCGGCGGCATCGCCAGCCACGTGGCCCCCGAGACCCCCGGCTCCATCAATGAGGGCGGCGAGCTGGGCTACTCCCTGTCCCACGCCTTTGGCGCGGTCATGGATAACCCCGACCTGATCGCCGCCTGCGTGGTGGGCGACGGCGAGGCGGAAACCGGCCCCCTGGCCACCGCCTGGCATTCCAACAAGTTCCTCAATCCCAAGACGGACGGCGCGGTGCTGCCCATCCTCCACCTCAACGGCTTTAAGATCGCCAACCCCACCGTCTTCTCCCGCATCTCCCACGAAGAGGCGGAGATGTTCTTCAAGGGCTGCGGCTGGGAGCCCCGCTTCGTGGAGGGGGACGACCCCATGGTCATGCACCAGAAGATGGCCGCCGCCCTGGACTGGGCCGTCCGGGAGATCCAGCGCATCCAGGAGTACGCCCGCTCCACCGGCGACGTCACCCGGCCCCGCTGGCCCATGATCGTCCTGCGCTCCCCCAAGGGCTGGACCGGCCCCAAGGAGGTGGACGGCAAGCCGCTGGAGGGCTGCTGGCGCGCCCATCAGGTGCCCATCGCCGTCCACGACGGCGCCCCCGGCCGCGTCCAGGAGCTGGAGCAGTGGCTGAAGAGCTACCGCCCCGAGGAGCTGTTCGATGAGAACGGCACTCTGATCCCTGAGCTCCAGGCCCTGGCCCCCAAGGGGAACCGCCGCATGGGCGCCAACCCCCACGCCAACGGCGGCCTGCTCCTCCGGGACCTGCGCACCCCCGACTTCCGGGACTACGCGGTGGATGTTCCCCAGCCCGGCGCGGTGGAGGCCCAGGACATGACCGTTATGGGCACCTATGTCCGGGACGTGATGGAGCTGAATATGGAGTCCCGGAACTTCCGGGTCTTCGGCCCCGACGAGACCGCCTCCAACCGCCTCTCCCCCGTCTTTGAGGTCACCGGCCGCCGCTGGGAGGACCCCATCGACGAGCACCTGGACGAGAACCTGGACCGGGACGGCCGGGTCATGGACTCCATGCTCTCCGAGCACCTGTGCCAGGGCTGGCTGGAGGGCTATCTGCTCACCGGCCGCCACGGCTTCTTCAACAGCTACGAGGCCTTCATCCGCATCGTGGACTCCATGGTAGCCCAGCACGCCAAGTGGCTGAAGGTGTGCAACCAGCTGCCCTGGCGGCAGAAGATCGCCTCCCTGAACTACGTCCTCTCCTCCAACGTGTGGCAGCAGGACCACAACGGCTTCACTCACCAGGACCCCGGCTTCCTGGATCACGTGGCCAACAAGAAGGCGGACGTGGTGCGCCTCTACCTGCCCCCGGACGCCAACTGCCTGCTCAGCTGCTTCGACCACTGCATCAAGAGCCGCAACTACGTCAACGTCATGGTCGCCTCCAAGCACCCCCGTCCCCAGTGGCTGACCATGGAGCAGGCCGTCAAGCACTGCACCCAGGGCATCGGCATCTGGCAGTGGGCTTCCAATGACCAGGGCTGTGAGCCCGACGTGGTCATGGCCTGCTGCGGCGACACCCCCACTCTGGAGACCCTGGCTGCTGTCACCATCCTGCGCCACTACCTGCCCGACCTGAAGATCCGGGTGGTCAACGTGGTGGACCTGATGAAGCTCCAGCCCCACACCGAGCACCCCCACGGCCTCACTGACGAGGACTATGACGCCCTCTTCACCAAGGACAAGCCCATCATCTTCGCCTTCCACGGCTATCCCACCCTGGTGCATGAGCTGACCTACCGCCGCCGCAACAAGAATCTGCACGTCCGCGGCTACAAGGAGGAGGGCACCATCACCACTCCCTTCGACATGCGGGTGCAGAACGACATCGACCGCTTCGACCTGGTCATCGACACCGTCAAGCGTCTGCCCCAGCTGGGCAACACTGCCTCCTATCTCATTCAGGAGATGCAGGATAAGCTGGTGGAGCACCGCCAGTATATCACCACCTACGGCCAGGACCTGCCCGAGGTCCGGGACTGGAAGTGGAACGACGGCAAGGGGAACTATTGATCCCTCCCCCATCGCAGTCCATCCGTGCAATGCGGAACAGGGACAGGGGGCGGTATGCATCGCATACCGCCCCCTGTCCTTTTGTTATAAGACAGAAAGAGCCGTCCCACTGGTCTCAGGGGGACGGCTCTTATCTATTCTGAATTCTGATCGATCTGGCCCCGGTCACAGGTGTTTTCTCGCCACGGCCTCAGCGATCTGCTCCCTGCTCTGCTCTGTCTCCTCAGGGGCCCGCATGCAGAACTCCTGGAACAGCACGTCCAGCACAAAGAGCTGGGCCATCCGGGCATTGACGGAGCCGGCCTGGAGCGGCCCCTCGTCGGCGCCGCACTGGAGCACCACATCCGCCAGCTGGCCCCCCGGCGATTTGGGGAAACGGGACACCAGCACCACCTTCACCTGCCGCTGCCGGGCCACCTCCAGCAGGTCCTGGAAGTCCCGGGTGGAGCCGGAGTAAGAGAAGAACAGGACCAGTTCGTCCGGGTCCATCAGCGCAAGGGTATTCATCTGAAGGTGGGAGTCGGGCACAAACAGGAATTTGGGGGACACGGTGGAAAAGAGGGTCCAGGCCTCCTCTGAGAGCACCATGGAGCTGCCCTGTCCCATGCACACCACCCGGCGGGATCGCCGGAGCAGGTCCACGGCCCGGGACACCTGTCTGGGGTCCAGCAGCTGGATGGTCTGCTCCAGCACCGCCACATTCTCTCCCAGCAGCTTTTTGCACATGGCGTGAAAGCCGCTGCTCTCTTGGAGGATGGCCGCGTCCGCCCGGTGGCTGTCCCGGGTCATCGATGCCTTGGCCAGCTCCAGCTTGAAGGCGTTGTATCCAGTCAGCCCCAGCCTCCGGCAGAAGCGGGAGATGGTGGCGTCAGCCACGGTGCACTCCTCCGCCAGCTCGGAGATGGACATGTACTGGACATCGATCCGGTGCCTCAGCACATAGTCGGCCACCTTCTTTTCCGAGTTGGTCAGCTGAAAATACTGGCTGCTAATGGTCTCAAATATGTTATGCGCCGTCATGCTCTCTCCTTCCTCTTCTCCCCCGGCCGTCCTCCGGCCCTCAGTTCTGCTCCAGGATCTGCCCGATCAGCTGATCCGCCATGATCAGGCTGCGGGGCACGTGGAAGGGCCCTTTGAAGGTGCAGCCCTTGCAGGCGGGCTCGGTGGGCTTGCCGTCCCGGCGGAGATAGCCGTACCACTCGCCGTACTCCGGGTCCGCGAAATAGGTCTTGCAGTAGTCCACGGTCTTGTAGAACCAGTCCAGATACTTCTCGTCCCCGCTGTCCCGGTACATCATCAGACTGGCGATCAGGATCTCGTTGTGGGGCCACCACAGCTTCATGTCGTGCTCATAGGCCTCCGGCGGGAATCCCATGCAGTCCACGAAGTAGAGCAGGCCGCCGTACTCCTTGTCCCAGCCCCGCTCGATGGCCATATCAAAGACCTCCATGGCCTTCGCCCGCAGCTCCGGGTCGTCCTCGTACTTGGCCTCCTCCATCAGGAACCAGCTGCACTCGATGTCGTGGCCCGGATTGACGAAGCGGCCGGCGGAGATGTCGGACCAGAACTCGCCGTTCATGCCCACGGTCTCCAGGGTGCACTTCAGCTCCGGCTTGTGGTGATAGCGGAAGATGGTCTCCACGCACTGCTTGGCCCGGGCGTCATAGACCTCCCGGTGCTCCGGGTCGCAGCGGCGCATCACTGATGTGATGTTCAGATAGATCATGGGGTCGGCCAGGGCGCGGCCGCTCCGGGTCTCCGGGATGGTCTTGGGGCCCATGCCGGCGGGGTCCTTGATGAGGCCGTTGTTCAGCTGATAGATCAGCTCATAGGCCCGGCGGGCCCGCTCCAGGCACTCCCTGTCCCCCGTGACCGCGTAATACTCCGCGTTGGCCAGGGCGTAGAAGCCCTCGGAGAAGCAGTAGCGGCGCTGGCGCAGCGGCTTGCCGTCGCCGGTGACGGTGAAGTACATCCGGCCGTCCGCCTCCCGGTTGATGCAGTGCTTCTCCATGAAGTCCAGACAGCTCTTGCTGGCCTCCAGCCACTCCGGCCGGGTGCCGTAGACGGTGCACAGATAGGCGTAGGTCCAGCCGCACCGCCCCTGCATCCACACGCTCTTGTCCGTGGAGAACAGGCGCCCTGTCCGGTCGATACAGGTGTAGACGCCGCCGTGCTCCTTGTCCATGCCGTATTTCAGCCAAAATTCGGCACTGGACGCCAGTTCCTTCCTGACCCACTCCCTGGTCTCCTGCAATCTCTTTCTGTCCATAAATTTCAACCCCTTATGACGGCAAAAGCCGCTGTTTTTTGGATTTTTCCACAACGATCCAAATCTGTAACTCCATCATAGCACTCCAGGAAAGTTTTTTCAATGAAATAATTTGTGAAAAATTTTTCCCGCATTTTAGGTGACAATCCACTCCCTGCATGATACAATTATACAAGAGCGTTGGAATATCTCCCCCCTCGATTGGGCGTCTTGCTCCAAACCGCGCTTCCGGCTTCTCATTATATCCCCGAACGACGGGAATCGCAACAGCCAGAAAGAAGGACTTCCAAAAATTTTAGGAGGCGATTTGTCGTGAATCAGTACGGTATCCAATTTGAGGTCAAAAACAAGCCCAGCCTGGACCCGGAGTTCATGCCCATCCTGAAGTTCAACCGCGCGTTTCTTGAGACGGCGAAGAAGCCGGTCTCCATTGCCCTGGAGCGCTCCGGCGGCCAGGTGGCAGTGTGTGACACCTTCATCCACGGCACCCCGGAGATGCGCCAGGCCGACCAATACTACATCGACCGCCTGGTCAAGTCCATGCTGTGGATGAAGGGCGGCTTCAAGGTGTATGTCAGCGGGGACGAGGACATTTACAACTATCTGAAAAAGACCTTCGCCCCCGGCGGCGCCCGTTCCTTTGACTCCGACTTTATGGCCGGCGTGTATGAGCGCCCCTCCGAGGTGGTCTTCTGCGACAAGGTCCCCCAGGAGGCGGGCGCCTCCCAGGCTGTCGGCCGCCATCTGGCGGGCTGCCGGGTGGGCTTCGACGCCGGCGGCAGCGACCGCAAGGTGTCCGCTGTCATCGACGGCGAGCCCGTCTACTCCGAGGAAGTGGTCTGGTTCCCCAAGATCACTGAGGACCCCGACTATCACTATGACGGCATCGTCTCCGCTTTCAAGTCCGCCGCCGAGAAGATGCCCCGGGTGGATGCGGTGGGCGTCTCCTCCGCCGGCATCTACATCGACAACCGGACTATGGTAGCCTCCCTGTTCCTGAAGGTGCCCAAAGACAAGTTCAACGAGAAGGTAAAGGACATCTATATCCGGGCCGCCCGGGACGTGTTCGGCCCCGACATCCCCCTGGTGGTGTGCAACGACGGCGACGTTTCTGCCCTGGCGGGCGCCATGGGCCTGGGCGAGAACAACGTACTGGGTATCGCCATGGGCACCAGCGAGGCTGTGGGCTATGTGGACGAGAAGGGCAACATCACCGGCTGGCTCAACGAGCTGGCTTTCATGCCGGTGGACGTGAACCCCGACGCCATGGAGGATGAGTGGTCCGGCGACATCGGCTGCGGCGTGAAGTACTTCTCCCAGGACGGCGTCATCAAGCTGGCTCCCCGGGCGGGCATCAACCTGTCCGAGTCCCTCTCCCCCGCGGAGAAGCTGAAGGAGGTCCAGAAGCTGATGGATCAGGACGGCAACAACGCCGCCGAGATCTACCGCTCCATCGGCACCTATCTGGGCCACGCCCTGGCCTACTACTACGACCTGTATCACTGCAGGCACGTGCTGCTCCTGGGCCGGGTCATGTCCGGCAAGGGCGGCGACCTGGTTCTGGAGGAGGCCAAGCGGGTGCTGGCCGACGAGTATCCTGAGTGCTCCGGCAAGCTCTTCCCCGCCCTGCCCGACGAGAAATCCCGCCGCGTGGGCCAGTCTGTGGCCGCCGCCAGCCTGCCGGAGGTGTAAGCGCCCATGATCATCGGCAACGCCAAGCTGTTCCTGGACGGCGCCTTCCAGGAGGGCTCCCTCACCTTCGAAAACGGCGTCATCACCGCTGTGGGCCCCGCCCAGGGTCCCTGTGACCTGGACGCCGGGGGAAAGTATCTGGTCCCCGGCTTCCTCGATGTTCACACCCACGGGGCCATGAACGAGGACTTCTCCGACGGGCGGCCCGAAGGACTGCCCATCATGTCCCGCCACTACGCCGCCCACGGCGTCACCTCCTTTCTGGCCACCACCATGACCCTGAAGGAGGAGACCCTCACCCCCGCCATGCACGCCATCCGGGACTTCCGCCGCCCGGCGGACGGCGCCAAGTGCGCCGGCATCCACCTGGAGGGTCCCTTCCTGTGCTACGCCAAGCGGGGCGCCCAGGCGGCGGAGAACCTGCACGAGCCGGACGCTTCCATGTTCCACCGCCTCAATGAGGCCAGCGGCGGCATGGTCCGCCTGATCACCGTGGCGCCGGAGGAGGAGGGGGCCATCCCCTTTATCCGGGAGGTCTCCCAGACCTGCACCGTCTCCCTCGGCCACACCACTGCCGGCTATGAGACCGCCATGGCGGCCTATGGTGCGGGGGCCAGCCACGCCACCCACCTCTTCAACGCCATGCCCTCCTTCCTCCACCGGGAGCCCGGGGTCATCGGCGCGGCCCTGGACAGCGGCGCCACGGTGGAGCTGATCTGTGACGGCCTGCATATCCATCCCGCCGTCATCCGGGCCACCCAAAAGCTGTTTGGAGACAAGCTGGTCATCATCAGCGACTCCCTGCGCTGCGCCGGCATGCCCGACGGCGAGTATGAGCTGGGCGGGCAGCCCATCGAGATGAAGGGCGGCAAGGCCACCCTGCGCGGGACCGACACCCTGGCCGGCTCCTCCTCCAACCTGCTCTCCGAGCTGCAAAACGTGGTGGCATTCGGCCTGCCTCTGGAGGACGCCGTCACCGCCCTCACCCTTGCTCCCGCCAGGGCCGTCCGGCTGGACCACCAGATCGGCTCCTTGGCCGTGGGCAAGCAGGCCGACCTGGTGCTGCTCAACCCAGACCTCACCCTGGACTCCGTCTATGTGGACGGGGAAAAGGTCCGCTGAATTTAGAAGGAGGAATCCCCCATGAAGATCATTTCCGCAAAGGACTATCAGGCGCTCAGCCGCGCCGCCGCCAATATCATCTCTGCCCAGGTCATCCTCAAGCCCAGCTGTGTCCTGGGCCTGGCCACCGGCTCCAGTCCGGTGGGCACCTATCAGCAGCTCATCGAGTGGTACAAGAAGGGTGACCTGGACTTCTCCCAGGTCCGCACCGTCAACCTGGACGAGTATGTGGGGCTGGACAAGGACCACGACCAGAGCTACGCCTACTTCATGCGCACCAACCTGTTCGACCACATCAACGTGGACCCCGCCAACACCAATATCCCGGACGGCATGGCCCCCGACGAGGCGGAGGAGTGCGCCCGCTACGACAAGGTCATCCGTGACCTGGGCGGCATCGACCTGCAGCTGCTGGGCCTGGGCGTCAACGGCCACATCGGCTTCAACGAGCCCGCCGACGCCTTCTCCACCGGCACCCATCAGGTCACCCTCACCGAGAGCACCCGGGACGCCAACAAGCGCTTCTTCGCCAGCATCGACGAGGTGCCCACCCACGCCCGCACCATGGGCACCCGGGAGATCCTTCAGGCCCGCCGGGTGCTGATGGTGGCCTCCGGCGCCAACAAGGCCCAGGCCATCAAGGACGCTTTCTTCGGCCCCGTCACTCCCCAGGTCCCTGCCTCCATCCTTCAGTACCACCCCGACTTCACCCTGGTGGCTGATGAGGCGGCCCTCTCCCTCCTGTAAGGAGCCGGACATATTTTTAAACCCAGCAGGGCCGCGGAACTGTTGTTCCGCGGCCCTGCTTCCATCTCTTTTCTGTCTGCGCTCCCCTCACAGTCGGGCCACGCCGGTCTCCCGGGCCGCCTGGGCCACCGCCTGGGCCACTGCGGGCACCACACGGGGGTCAAAGGGCTTGGGGATGATATTCTCCTCCGACAGCTCCTCCTCCCCGATCAGGCCGGCCAGGGCCCGGGCAGCGGCCATCTTCATCTCCTCGTTGATGTCGCTGGCCCGCACATCCAGCGCGCCCCGGAACACCCCGGGGAAGGCCAGCACGTTGTTGATCTGGTTGGGATAGTCGCTCCGGCCGGTGGCCACCACCCGGGCTCCCCCCGCCTTGGCCTCCTCTGGGAAGATCTCCGGCGTGGGGTTGGCACAGGCAAAGACGACGGCGTCCTTCGCCATGGTGCCCACCATCTCCGGGGTCACCACCTTGGGGGCGGAGACGCCGATGAACACATCTGCCCCCACCATCATCTCCGCCAGGGTGCCGGTGCGGCGCTCCAGGTTGGTCACCTCGGCAATGGCGGCCTGTGCCTCGTTGAGCTGAGGATCTCCTTTACACACCGCGCCAAACTTATCGCACAGGGTGATGTGCCGGAACCCGGCGGACAGCAGCAGCTTGGTGATGGAGATGGCCGCCGAGCCCGCGCCGGAGAACACCACCTTCACGTCCTCCTTCTTCTTCCCCACCACCCGCAGGGCGTTGGTGAGGCCGGCCAGGGCGATGATGGCCGTGCCGTGCTGGTCGTCGTGGAACACCGGGATATCGCACATCTCCTTCAGCCGGCGCTCGATCTCAAAGCAGCGGGGGGCGGAGATGTCCTCCAGGTTGATGCCGCCGAAGGAGCCGGAGATGTTGTACACCGTCTGGACGAACTCGTCCACATCCTTGGTCCTGACACACAGGGGGAACGCGTCGATGCCGCCGAAGGTCTTGAACAGGACGCACTTGCCCTCCATCACCGGCATCCCGGCCTCGGGACCGATGTCCCCCAGGCCCAGCACGGCGGTGCCGTCGGTGATGACCGCCACCAGGTTGTGCCGCCGGGTGAGCTCGTAGCTCTGGCTGGGGTCCTTCTGGATCTCCAGGCAGGGCTGGGCCACCCCGGGGGTGTAGGCCACCGACAGCTCCTCCTTGTTCCCCGCGGGCACCGTGGCCACCACCTCGATCTTTCCCTTCCACTCCCGATGCAGCCGGAGGGCCTCTTTCGCGTAATCCATAACTCCATTCCTTTCCATGTATCATCTCGGTCCCGCGCGCGGGACTTCCTTCCATACCGCTATTATACCGGATCGGACAAAAATCGCAACCGCTTTCTCCTCCCCTCTCCCACATTTCTTTCTCCCGGTGCCGGGGGCCTTTTGGTGCATCTCTCCCCGCCCCACGGGAAAGATATCCGGTGCGGGAGGCGCCCCTCCCCGCCTACGCCGGCCCAAACAGGTCCCCGTGCGCGAAAAGACGAAAAAAATCACGTTTTTGCTTTTCTTTCAGGGGAAAATATACTATACTATTAGGGACTGTATCCGTACTGCATCCCGGGCGCTGGCACATGGTGTTTTCCAGCCCCCGGCCTTTTTCAGAGAGGAGGCGGCCTGCTTTGGAGCAGCAACTGACGAAAAAATACGGCCTGCCTACCGCCATCTGCATGGTGGTCGGCATCGTCATCGGCAGCGGCATCTTTTTCAAAGCGGAAAAGATCCTCAACGCCACCGGCGGCGACCTGCGCACAGGCATCCTGGCCTGGATCATCGGCGGCCTGATCGCCATCTCCAACGCCTGCGCCTTTGCCGTCATGGCCACCCGCTATCAGAAGGTGGGGGGCATGGTGGACTATGCCGAGGCCGCCGTGGGCCGGGCCTACGGCTACTATCTGGGCTGGTTCCTGGCCGCGGTCTACTATCCCTGTCTGACCAGCACCCTGGCCTGGGTGTCCGCCCGCTATACCTGTGTCCTGCTGGGCTACGACATCGTCAGCGGCGAGTGCATGACCATCACCCTGTTCTATCTGGTGGCCGCCTACTTCATCAACACCATGGCCCCCCGTCTGGCCGGCAAGCTCCAGGTCTCCATGACCCTCATCAAGCTGGTCCCCATCCTGCTCATGGCCGGGATGGGCACTGCGGCAGGGCTGCGGAGCGGCATGACCGCCGCCAACTTCGCCCAGGTCACCGCCGACACCGTTACCGCCTACCCCCTCTTCACCGCCCTGGCCGCCACGGCCTTCGCCTATGAGGGCTGGGTGGTGGCCACCACCATCAACGCGGAGCTCAAGGACCCGAAGCGCACCCTGCCCCTGGCCCTGGTCTGCGGGGTGGGCATCATCATGCTGATCTATCTGTTCTACTATGTGGGCATCGCCGGAGCAGTCCCCAACGCCGTCATGATGGAGAGCGGGGAGCATGGCGCAAGGCTGGCTTTCTCCACTATCTTTGGCCAGGCTGGGGGCACCATACTGTTTGTCTTTGTGCTCATCTCCTGCCTGGGCACCTGCAACGGGCTGATGATGGGCTGCACCCGGGGATTTTACGCCCTGGCGGCCCGGGGAACAGGGCCCAAGCCTCAGGTCCTCTCCCAGGTGGACCCCTCCACCGGCATGACCTCCAACGCGGCTGCAGCTGGACTGCTGGCCTGCGCCTTCTGGGGGACCTACTTCTATTTCGGCTGCCTCCAAAATCATCTGGGCCCCTTCCGCTTTGATTCCTCCGAGATCCCCATCATCACCCTCTACGCCATGTACCTCCCCATCTTCCTGGGCTTCATGCGGGAAGCCAGGGAGGAGCCGCCCTTCCGCCGCTTCGTGCTCCCCGCCCTGGCCCTGTGCAGCGGCCTGTTCATGGTGATCGCCGGCATCCTGTCCTACCAGTGGGACTGCCTCTATTATCTGCTCTTCTTCGCCGTCTTTATGGCGGCGGGGGCACTCTTCTACAAGCGGAAGAGCCTCTGAGCCCGCTGTCATCGGTCAGCCCGGAGCCCCCCAATGGGGGCTCCGGGCTTTTTTCAGCGGACAGAGAGGCAGGAATGTGGTCCGGTCCCCTTTCTTCAGGCAGCGGTGCCTGGGGCAGCCGAGACAGAAAAGAAGAACACAAAAGCGCAGGGGCTGTAAGTCCCTGCGCTTCGCCTCTTTTATTCCGCTCCCGTCTCTGGGCCGCACCCCCGGGATCACTTCTTTTTGACTGCCTCCGCCTGATCCAAGAGCTCCTCCGCGCTCCTGCGCAGGGCCGGAGTCACCGCCGCCCCGCCGATGAGCCGGGCCAGCTCCTCGATGCGGCCGGCGCGGTCCAGCCGCTCCACCCGGGTGTAGGTCCGGCCGTCCCGCTCCCCCTTCTCCACCGAGAAATGGGTGTCCGCCATGGCGGCGATCTGGGGCAGGTGGGTGACACAGAGCACCTGCTTCTTCCGGGCCACCTGGGCCATCTTTTCCGCCACCTTCTGGGCCGCCCGGCCGGACACTCCGGTGTCCACCTCGTCAAAGACCAGGCTGTCGATGCCGTCGTCCTCCGCCAGCACATTTTTCAGCGCCAGCATGATGCGGGCCAGCTCTCCTCCGGAGGCCACCTTCTGGATGGGCTTGAGAGCCTCGCCCACGTTGGCGGACATGAGGAACTGCACCTCGTCCCCGCCGGTCTCATCCAGCCCCCAGGCCCCCTCCTTGGGGGCGAACTCCACCTGGAAGCGGACTTTGGGCATGTCCAGCTGGCGCAGCTCCTCCTGCACCCGGGTCTGGAGAGCCTCGGCCGCCCGTCTGCGGGCCTGGGAGAGTACCCCCGCCCGCCTCGCCGCCTCCTCCCTGGCCTTCTCCAGCTTCTGGCTCAGGCGGGCGATGGTGTCGTCGGCGTACTGGATCTGGTCCAGCTCCTGGCGGCTCCGCTCCAGGTAATCCAGCATCTCCTCTACTGTGGAGCCGTACTTCTTTTTCAGCCGGTAGATGGTATCCAGCCGCCCCTCCAGCTCGTCCAGTTCCTCCGGGGAGAAGTCCAGCTCCTCCTCCAGATCCCGCAGCAGCTCCACCGCGTCGTCCGCCTCACACCGCAGCTGGGACAGCTTCTCCTGGAGCTGGGAGAGGCGGTCGCTGTACCGGGCCACCCCCTGGACGGCCCCCTCGGCCTCTGCGAGCAGGTCGGCCGCTCCCCGGCCGTCCTCGTCCCCGGACAGGGCGTACTGGGCGGTCTGGACCGCATCCATCAGCTTCCCGGCGCTGCGCAGAAGCTGGCGCCGCCCGTCCAGTTCCCGGTCCTCCCCCGGCTTCAGGTCGGCCCGCTCCAGCTCCCCGATCTGGAAGGTGAGGGTGTCCACCCGGCGGGAGCGCTCCGCCTCGTCCATCTCCAGTTCCCCGATCTTTCTCCGCAGCTCCGCCAAGGCTCCGTATGCCTCCCGGAAGGAGGCCAGCTCCCCCTCCGTGTGTCCGGAGCGGTCCAGATAGCCCAGATGGCAGGCCGGGTCCAGCAGCTGCTGTCCGTCGTGCTGGCCGTGGATGTTCAGCAGCTGACGCCCCAGCTCCCGCAGCTGGGCCACGGTCACCAGCCGCCCGTCCACCCGGCAGATATTCCGGCCGTCCCCCTGGATCTCCCGCTGGAGGAGCAGCTCCTCCCCCGCCGGGACCCCGTTCTCCTCCAGCCAGCCCAGCCCGGACACGCCGGTGAACACCGCGTTGACCAAGGCCGACTTCGCCCCGGTGCGGATCAGCTCCCGGCTGGTCCGCTCCCCCAGCACCGCACTGATGGCGTCAATGACGATGGACTTGCCCGCTCCGGTCTCACCGGTCAGAGCGTTGAAGCCAGGATCGAACTGGATATCGGCCCGCTCGATGACCGCGATATTCTCAATGTGAAGCAGAGAAAGCATCTTTGCCCCTCCTGACCTGTCTCAAACTCACTCCAGCAGCTTGTGGGCCTCGCTGCAAAATGCCTCTGCCGAGGCGCTGTCCCGCATGATGAGCATCCCGGTGTCGTCCCCCGCCAGACTGCCCACCATCCCGGCGATCTCCATCCCGTCCAGGGCGGAGCAGGCCGCCGAGGCCAGCCCGGGCATGGTCTTGACCACCACCAGATTCTGGGCCGCCTCCACCGAGACCACCCCCTCCTTGAAGATGTTCCGCAGCCGGCCCGCGGAGCTCTTTCCCTCCTGCCGGTCCGCTGCCACATAGCGGTAGCTGCCGGAGGGGGCCAGCTCCTTCACCAGCCGCAGCTGCTTGATGTCCCGGGAAATGGTGGCCTGGGTGGTGGTGAACCCCCGCAGCTTCAGCTCAGCGAGCAGCTGCTCCTGGGTCTCCACATCCATCATGCGGATCACATTCAAAATCTCCGCCTGTCTCGCTCGCTTCACAGCTCATACCCTCCCAGCTTCTGATAGATGATCTGATAAAAGTTCCGTTCCGTCAGCCGAATCAGCCGGGTGGACTGACGGGCACAGGAGATCTCCACCCGCTCCGTTCCGGTGATGCGCAGAGCCTTGCCCCCGTCCACCGCCAGGTACAGATGCTTCCGGCTCCCCCGGGGGAGCTGGACGGTGACCAGCCGCTCCGGCGCCAGCACCATGGACCGGGTGGACAGCTGGTGGGCGCACACAGGAGTGACGATGATGTCCCGTGAGGTGGGCTCCACGATGGGCCCGCCCGCTGACATGGAGTAGGCGGTGGAACCGGTGGGGGTGGAGACGATGACCCCATCCCCCATCAGGTTGGTGACCAGCACCCCGTCCGCCCGGACCTCCATCTCGGCCACCCGGGCCATGGAGCCCTTGGAGATCACCGCGTCGTTCAGGGCCAGGTCCTCCGAGAGCACCTTCTCCCCCCGGAGCACCCGGACGGAGAGCATCATCCGCTCCTCGGTCCGATACTCGCCGGCGGCCAGCAGGGTGAGCAGGCTCAGCTCGCCCCGCTCCAGCTCCGCCATAAAGCCCACGCTCCCCATGTTCACCCCCAGGATGGGCACGTCGTGGAGGGTGGCGTCCCGGGCCGCGTGGAGGATGGTCCCGTCTCCGCCGAAGCAGAGCAGCACATCCGCCCGCTTCAGCTCCTCCTCCATGCTGCCCAGCTTCACCTGCCGGGGCAGATCCAGCCGGTCCCCCTTCCTGGGGGCAAAGGGGAGGCAGAGGGCCGTCTCCGCCCCGGCGTTGTTCAAGATCCTGCGGGCCTCCAGCGCCACCCGCAGGCCCCTGTCCCGATAGGGGTTGGAACTGAGCAGCACTCTCACGGCTGTCCCTCCTTCCCCTGGAGGGACCGGTGGGACTCCTCCACCAGCTCCCTCAGGTCTCCGGACCAGACCGGGCCCTCCCCCTCGGTCCCCAGCCAGCCCAGGTATTCAATATTGCCCTCCGGGCCGGTGATGGGGGAAAAGGTGATATCCTTTACAGAAAATCCCGCCTCCCGGGCATGGTCCAGGAAGTGCTCCAGCACCTCCAGATGGACCGCCGGGTCCCGAACCACCCCTTTTTTGCCCACCTTTTCCCGGCCGGCCTCGAACTGGGGCTTGACCAGGCACACCGCCTGGGCCCCCTCCCGCACCAGGGGGCGCATGGGGGGCAGGATCAGTCGGAGAGAGATGAAGGCCACGTCCACGGAGAAGAAGTCCAGGGGCTCCGGGATCTGCTCCCCGGTGAGGTAGCGGGCGTTGGTCCGCTCCATGCACACCACTCTAGGGTCGCTGCGCAGCCGCCAGTCCAGCTGGTTGTAGCCGGAGTCTACGGCGTACACCTTCTCCGCGCCCCGCTGGAGCATGCAGTCGGTGAAGCCGCCGGTGGAGGAGCCGATGTCGGCACACACCGCCCCCTCCAGACGGATGGGCCAGCGCTCCACCGCCTTCTCCAGCTTCAGTCCCCCCCGGCTCACATAGGCCAGGGTCCTGCCCCGCACCTCGATGGCACAGCCGGGCCCCACCTGGGTGCCCGCCTTGTCCACCTTCCGTCCGTCCACATAGACCTGCCCCGCCATGATCATGGCCTGGGCCTTCTGGCGGCTCTCCGCCAGTCCCCGGGCAGTCAGTTCAACATCCAGCCGCTGTTTTGTCAAATCGCAGCACCTCCATGGCCCGCTGGGCCAGCCCGGCTCCGTCCAGTTCCAGGAGCCGCTTCAATTCTCCCACGCTGCCGTGGGGGGTAAAGGTATCGCCGGAGCTGCACAGCGCCACCCGGGCGCTGATGCCGGCCTGCTCCAGCGCGCAGGCGAGCCGCTCTCCCACGCTGCCGGCGGAGACGCTGTCCTCCGCCACCAGCAGGGCGCCCGTCCGGCGCACAGAGTCCAGCACCGGAGCGGCATCCAGCGGTGTAATGATGTTCAGCTTTACAACTTCCGCCTCTACGCCCCGCTCCTCCAGCAGCTGGGCCGCCTGGAGCACATCGTTGATCTCCACCCCGTAGGACACCAGCGTGATGTGGGACCCCCGTCGCAGGACGGCCGCCGGGGCCCGGCCGCTGTCCTCCCGGTACTCCCCCTCGCCGCCCCGGGGATAGCGCACCGCCGCCGGCCCGTCCCAGCGCAGGACCGCCTCCTCCAGCATCGCCTTCAGCTCGGCAAAATTGGCGGGGGCATAGACCCGCATCCCAGGGACGCTGTTGAGATAGGACACGTCAAAGACCCCCTGGTGGGTCTCACCATCCTCCCCAACCAGCCCGGCCCGGTCCACTGCCAGCACCACATGCAGCCGGTCCAGAGCCACGTCGTGGAGGAGCATGTCATAGGCCCGCTGGAGGAAGGTGGAATAGACCGCCACCACCGGGACCGCCCCCTGCTTGGCCATGCCGGCGGCCATGGACACCGCGCAGCCTTCGGCAATGCCCACATCGAAAAAGCGGTCCGGGAACTGGAGGGCAAAGTAATCCAGCCCAGTCCCGGTCTGCATAGCCGCCGTGACGGCGCAGACCCGCGGGTCCTCCCGGGCCAGCCGGGCCACCTCCCGCCCAAACACGGAGGAGAAGCTGGCCCGCCCCTGCTTCAGGGGCTCCCCTGTCTCGGGATCAAAGGGGGACACGCCGTGGTAGGCGTCGGGATTCTCCTCAGCAGGTGTGAAGTCTTTTCCCTTTATGGTCCTGACATGGAGCAGGACCGGCTCCTTCAGGTCCCGGGCGTAGCGGAGGATCTCCGTCAGCTCCCGCAGGTCGTGGCCGTTCACCGGCCCCAGATAGGTGAAGCCCATATTCTCAAACAGGCTGCTGGGGAGCAGGCTCTCCTTCACCGCTTTCTTCAGCCGGTGGGTCACCCGGTAGATCTTCCGCCCGAACCAGGTGGCGTTCATCACCTTCCGGTAGTACTTCTTGAAGGTGAGGTACTGGGGCTTCAGGCGCTGGCGGGCCAGGTGCTCCGCCACGCCGCCCACGTTCTTGGTGATGGACATGCCGTTGTCGTTGAGGATGACCAGCAGCTGGCCCCTGCTCTGCCCCGCGGTGGACAGGCCCTCATAGGCCAGTCCGCCGGTGAGCGCTCCGTCTCCGATGAGAGCCAGCACCCGGTAGTCCTCCCCCAGCATGTCCCTGGCCCGGGCCATCCCCACCGCCACCGCCACCGAGTTGGAGGCGTGTCCGGCGATGAATGCGTCATGGACGCTCTCAGATGGCTTGGGGAAACCGGCGATCCCGCCGAGCTGCCGGATGGTGGACATCTGCTCCCGCCGGCCTGTGAGCATCTTGTGTGGGTAGCTCTGATGGCCCACGTCAAAGACCAGCCGGTCCCGGCTGGTGTCGAACACCCGGTGGATGGCCACGGTGAGCTCCACCACCCCCAGGTTGGAGGACAGATGCCCTCCGGTCCGGGCTACGTCCCGGATCAGCTCCTGCCGGAGCTGGCCGCACAGCTCCCGGGCCTCCTGGTCCCCCATCCCCGCCAGGATGGGGCCATATGAGGTTGTTTTGTCTCTCTTATCCAAAAAAATCCCTCACAGCTTCCTGGGCGGCGCCGCAGCGCCTCCCCTCCCGGTTTACCAGATCATGGGGCCGGTGATGCCAATGGCCGTGCCCAGCAGAGCCCCCATCAGCACCTGGGGGAGCGTGTGGCCCAGGTGCTCATTCAGCTTCTTTTTGGGCTTGAGCTCCTCCGGCATCTCCTTCCAGTGGGCCATCACATAGTTGAGCACCTTGGCCTGCTCCCCAGCGGCCCGGCGCACATTACAGGCGTCGTACATCACCACCAGGGCCACCACCGCCGCCAGGGAGAACAGGGGCGCCTGCCAGCCGTAGATCTGCCCGATGGACGCCGTAGCCGCGCAGATGAAGGAGGAGTGGGAGCTTGGCATGTCGCCGCTGCCTACCATCCGTTTCAGGTCCAAGTTCCGGTTCACGACCAGATTGGCCACTGTCTTGATCAGCTGGGCCAGGAACCACGCCAGGATGGACAGATCCAGCACCAGATTCCCCGTTAAAAAACCGGTACGCCCCTCAAACATTTGCCTTCACTCCCTTCTGTCCCGTCTGTTTTCACTTCCGCCGGGAGGCCAGCTCCCGGGCCAGCCAGATGAGGAAGTCCGGCTGCGGGAATCCGTTCAGTGCGGACACTGCCTCCTCCGTCAGCTGCTCCACCAGCGCGCCGCTCCCCTCCAGTCCCAGGGCCGTGACGAAGGTGCTCTTCTCTCTGGAGCGGTCCGAGCCCACCGGCTTGCCAAACTCCTCGGTGGTGCCCGTCACGTCCAGCATGTCGTCCCGGATCTGGAAGGCCCGGCCCAGCTTCTGAGCATAGCGGGCCACGGCCCGCCGCTGCTCCGGGCTCCCCCCCGCGGCAATACACCCCAGCTCCGCCGCGGCGGAGATCAGGGCGCCGGTCTTCAGGCTCTGGAGCAGCTCCAGCTCACTCAGGGACAGGCTCCGCCCCTCCCCCGCCATATCCAGCACCTGTCCCCCCACCATGCCTGAGGGACCGGCCGCCCGGGAGAGGCAGTCCACCCCCTCTGCCATCTGCTCCGGGGAGAGCAGATCCCGCCGGGCAGTCAGCATCTGAAAGGCCGCGGTGAGCAGGCCGTCCCCGGCCAGCACCGCGGTGGCCTCCCCATACACCCTGTGGTTGGTGGGGCGCCCCCGGCGCAGGTCGTCGTCGTCCATGCAGGGCAGGTCGTCATGGATCAGGGAGTAGGTATGCACCATCTCCACCCCGCAGGCAAAGGGCAGGGCCCGCTCCGGGTCGCCGCCGCACAGGCGGCAGCACTCCAGGGTCAGCACGGGCCGGACCCGCTTTCCCCCCGCCATCAGGCTGTACTCCATGGCCTCCTGGAGGTCCGCGTACCGGTCGTCCTCCCGGAATATGGCCCCCAGGGCCTCCTCGATCCGCTTCTGGTCGCCGGCCAGCCGGCGCTCAAATTCCAGGCTCATATCACAGTTCTCCTCCAAAGGGCTCCTCCCGGGGCTGTCCGTCCTCCCCTGCGGTGAGCAGGGTCACCTTCTGCTCCGCCTGATCCAGGCGCTTGGTGCACTCCCGCATCAGCTTCGCCCCCTCTTCAAAGAGCGCCATGGCCTCATCCAGCGGGGCGTCCCCCCGCTCCAGCAGGCCCACGATCTCCTCCAGCCGGGCCATGGACTGCTCAAAATCCAGCTTTTTTCCCGCCATCACAGGCACTTCCTTTCCTCCACCCGGCACACCAGGCTGCCGTCCGACAGGCGCAGCTCCAGCCGCTCTCCCGGGGCCGCATCCTTGACAGAGGCGATCAATGTTCCATTCTCATTTCGGGCGATGGAGTAGCCCCGGCCCAGCACCTTCAGCGGGCTCATGGCGTCCAGCGCCGCGCTGTCCCGGGCCAGGCGCTCCCGCGCCCGGGACAGGATCTGTCCGGCTCCGTGTCCCAGCCGCTGTCCCTGGTAGTCCAGCAGCAGCCTCCGGTCCCGGAAATAGGCCCCCGGGTCGGTGAGCATCCGGCTGCGGCCCAGCCGCTCCAGATCCTTCCTGCGCCGGGCCAGCAGGCTGCCGGTCCCCTTCTCCAGCCGCTTGGCCAGCCCGTCCAGCCAGGCGTACAGCTCATTCTGGTCGGGCACCGCCAGCTCCGCCCCGTTGGAGGGGGTGGCCGCCCGCAGGTCGGCCACAAAATCAGCGATGGTCACGTCGGGCTCATGGCCTACGGCGGAGATCACCGGGATCTGGGAGCGGTAGATGGCCCGGGCCACGCACTCCTCGTTAAAGGCCCACAGGTCCTCCATGGAGCCGCCCCCCCGGCCGGTGATGATCAGGTCGGCGGCTTGATGGAGGTTGGCCCAGTCCAGGGCGGCGGCGATCTCCTCCGCCGCCCCCTCCCCCTGCACCCGCACCGGCAGGACGCGCACCTGGGCCAGGGGGTATCTGGCCCCCAGGATGCGCAGCATGTCCCGCACCGCCGCCCCTGCCGGAGAGGTGATCAGGGCGATGCGCCGGGGATAGGCGGGCAGAGGCCGTTTGTGGGCCTGGTCGAACAGGCCCTCCCGCAGCAGCTTCTCCTTCAGCTGCTCAAAGGCTACGTGCAGGTCCCCCGCTCCCTCCGGGGTCAGGCGGACGCAGTACAGCTGATACTGCCCGTCCCGTGGGAACACGGTGATCCGCCCGGCGGCGATGACCTGCATCCCGTTCTCCGGGCGGAAGCGCAGGGAGGCGGCGTCCCCCCGGAACATGACGCACCGCAGTGCCCCCTGGCTGTCCTTCAGCGTAAAATAGTGGTGCCCGGAGGGATACATCTTATAGTTGGACAGCTCCCCCCGCACCAGCAGGCCGGAGAGGAGCCGGTCCCGGTCCATCCAGCTCTTGATATAGCCGCTTACCTGGGAGGGACTGAGGATGGTCTCTTCTCTCATGCCAGCTCCCCTCCCTCCAGGGCCCGTCGGGTCAGGATGGCCACCCCCATGGCGTTGTCCGTGGAGTAGCAGGGCTGGGCGAACAGGGCGCCGCAGCTCCTCTCCATGGCGGCCCGCAGCTGTCGGTTGGAGGCCACACCGCCGGAGCACAGCACCGGCAGGCCGGGGCAGCGGCGCTGGGCCTCCTGGGTGGCCCGGAGGACCACGCTGCACACCGTGTCCAGGGTGAAGCGGGCCACGTTGGCCGGGGCCTCTCCCTCCGTCAGCAGTCTCTTCACCTGATTCTCCATCCCGGACAGGGAGAACGTGAGGTCCTTCAGCTTCACGCGGTACTCCATACAGGCATCCGCCTGAGGATAGAGCTCGTCCAGCGCTTTGCCAGCTGGGAACTGAAGCCCCAGCAGGACGCCGGTGCGGTCGATGAGCTGGCCAGCGGAGATGTCGCTGGTCCCGCCCAGCTTCTCCGCCGCCACATTGGTCCCCTGGGGCCGGACCAGCAGCAGCTCGGTGGTGCCGCCGGACAGGTGCCAGGCCAGGAAGGGACCGTCCAGCAGGTCCGTCCGCCCGGCGGACCAGGCCGCCGCCGCCAGGTGCCCCTGCTGGTGGGAGCAGGCAAAAAACGGCACCCCAAGGGCGGCGGCCAGCGCCCTTCCCTGGGACTCCCCCGCCAGGAAGCAGGGCATGTAGGAGCCCTCCACAGCCCGGGGCCGGGTGCTGGCCCCCACTGCCTTCAGGTCCCGGAGCAGTCCGCGGCCCTCCAGCTCCTCCAGCAGCGCCGGGAGCTGCTTCACATGCTGGAACAGGGCGTCGCTCTGCCGCAGTCCCAGCTCTCCGGGCCGCACCGCCAGCAGGCGGCCGGCGTTGCAGCCATCCGCCCCGTCAAAGACGGCTGCGGAGGTGGTATAGTTGCTGGTATCCAGTCCCAGAACCGGCATGGTCATTCCTCCGGCTCCTCCGGCCCCGCCGCTTCCTCCTCCTTCTTTTCCGGCTTGGGGGCGGAATCGGCAAACTCTGCCCGGACAAAGGAGCCCAGGATGCCGTTGATAAAGGAGACCACCTCGGCCGGCTCATAGTTCTTGGCGATCTCCACCGCCTCGTTGATGGCGGCGGAGTTGGGGATCGCCGGCATATACAGCACCTCATACATGGCGGTGCGCATCACCGCAGCCGCCATGCGGGGGATGCGGGCAAAGCTCCAGCCCACGGAATAGCGGGAGATGTAGTCATCCAGCTCCGGCCCGTGGACATAGACTCCCTGTACCAGATCCCGGATGTACTGCCGCTGCTTCTCGTTGGGAAACTGGGCGTAGAGGGGCTCCTCCTCCCCCAGCTGTGCGAACCGCTCCCGGGTCATCTCGTGCTCCAGCAGCTCCTCCGCGCTGCGGCTGCCAAAGCCCAGTTCATAGATCATATGCACCGCGACCTCACGGGCGTTGCTTCTCGTCATTGTGTGATCCCTCCGTCACTTGGGCCCTCTGTCCCAATCTTTCTCTCTGGCCCGCGTCTCCGGGGCTCCGACTTTTCATCCAGATCCATTATATACATGTATATACAAAAAGAAAACCCTAAAATATGTTTTACGGGATTTTTCTCCCGGGTTCCGGGGCGCTGCGCCTCACGGCGTCTTCTCCCGCTCCTCCGGGACGCTGAGCAGCTGGACCAGCTGGTGGTAGAGCTGCTCCGGCGCCTGTTTGAAGCGGGCGGCCGCCCGCTCCCCCTGTCCCGCCGCGGGCATCAGCAGGCTCAGCTCCAGCAGGGGGCCGCTGTCGTCCGCCAGCCGCAGTCGCACCGTGCACGTCCCGTCCGGGTTTGGGAGCACCTCCCCCTGCACCTGCTGCTCCCGCATCAGGGTCTCATTCACCCGCACCAGATTGTCGTCGCACCGGCGGCGCACCGAGTATGGCAGGCTGCTCTCACAGATCTCGCTGTTGCGCCGCCCCTTCTCCGTGATGGCGTAGCGCTCCCCCTCCCGGCTCAGGTGCTCTGTCTCCACCAGATGCTCCACCGCCTGCGTCAGGGAGAAATAGTCCACCCCGGCGTCGCACAGTGCCAGCTCCAGAAGCTGAAGGAACGTGATCGGCGCCGCAATGCGGGCCATAATATACAGGACCAGCAGCTTCAGATCCATCTCATCCTGAATAAATCCCATCCGGGCCATCCAAGCACACCTCTCTCTTCTTGCCCCGGCCCTGGCGGGCCGGCGGCGTCCCGGACACCGCTCCACCTTTGGTGGGAACGTGCCCATGGTCTTTCTATTTTATTATAGAACAAAACGTGCGAAAGGACAACCCCGCATTTCCGGCTCCTCTGGCACCATCCCGCCTGTCGGTCATAGTATGGTATGGAAGCCCTTCACTTCCGGCGGGCCCGGCACCCCCGTGCCCGTCCACTCCACTCAATCTGACGAGGAGGTATCCATATGCCTGAAAAGGTCGCGCCCGGTCCCGTGAGCGATGATCGCTGCATCCGGGAGGCCGTGTGCATACACACGAAAAAAATTTTTGATTCCTGCAAAGATGAAGATATAGCGCTTTATAAACAAATTTTCTTCTGTCTATCTGGCCTTCGCCGCTGCCCGGGCCATGATCGCGCCCTCCTCCCGGGTCATAA
>NZ_JANGBZ010000139.1:0-267 GCF_024462915.1 Clostridium sp. DFI.5.61 | reverse complement strand
CCATATTCCGACAACGCCGGAGCTGGCGAAACTGAAGCAAGTGCTGTGCTATGACGGTTATCTCACGCCGCAAAATCCGGCGAATCAGCACCATTGTATTGGTGCCAGTTATCATCGCGGCAGCGAAGAGACGGCGTACAGTGATGAAGATCAGCAGCAGAATCGCCAGCGGTTGATTGATTGTTTCCCGCAGGTACAGTGGGCAAAAGAGGGTGATGTCAGTGGTAAAGAGGCGCGCTGCGGTGTGCGTTGTGCTACTCGCGATCA
>NZ_JANGBZ010000138.1:0-267 GCF_024462915.1 Clostridium sp. DFI.5.61 | reverse complement strand
CGTCCATACCGGGGCAGGGCGCTACATCTGCGGTGAAGAAACAGCGTTAATCAACTCCCTGGAAGGGCGTCGCGCTAACCCACGCTCGAAGCCGCCCTTCCCGGCAACCTCCGGTGCATGGGGTAAACCAACCTGCGTTAACAACGTCGAAACCCTGTGTAACGTTCCGGCGATCCTCGCTAACGGCGTGGAGTGGTATCAGAACATCTCGAAAAGTAAAGATGCTGGCACCAAGCTGATGGGCTTCTCCGGTCGGGTGAAAAATCC
>NZ_JANGBZ010000137.1:0-271 GCF_024462915.1 Clostridium sp. DFI.5.61 | reverse complement strand
GTGGTACCCGTTTTTCCGCCTATATCATGCCGTTGTAAATCACGACCTGCTCGCCAGCCAGTACCCTGCCAGCCTGGTTCACCAAAAATATTGGTGTTCAAGGCACTCTTAATCAGGAATGCCAGCGGAGTGTTGATGACGTGCGGTGCGTACTCCTGCGCGCCGGTCTTCGCCACTAACGCCTGATTTGCCTGCTCCAGCTGCGGCATTGGTACAGAAACATTCTGCTGCTCGCGGGAGATAGCGACATCTTCAACATCGTTATTTTCCA
>NZ_JANGBZ010000136.1:0-272 GCF_024462915.1 Clostridium sp. DFI.5.61 | reverse complement strand
AGATGGTATTTGTTTTGCATTTACGGCACCGGATGCGGGCGATAATGACGGGAAGAGATTTAGTATGTGGGACAGAATTTCGGCGGCAGTATTGAGACCATGAGAGTAGCAAACGTAAGTCTAAAGGTTGTTTTATAGTAGTTAGGATGTAGGAAATGTATTCCGATAGGCCATTTTACATTTGGAGGGACGGTTGAAAGTGGACAGAGGAAAAGGTGCGGAAATGGCTGATTTTGATTGTTTATGTTTTGTGTGATAATTTTACATTTTTG
>NZ_JANGBZ010000135.1:0-272 GCF_024462915.1 Clostridium sp. DFI.5.61 | reverse complement strand
CAGCTGCCCGTTCAGATCCTGATGAATTTCACGCAGCAAGGCATCGGTCATTTCCCAGCTAATGCAGGCATCGGTTACGGATACACCGTATTTCATTTCACTGCGCGGTTGCTCGGAAGACTGATTGCCCTCGTGGATATTACTTTCGATCATCAGACCAATAATTGAGCGATTGCCATCTTTGATTTGAGCAACCACGGATTCTGCCACCGCAGGCTGACGGCGATAATCTTTATTGGAATTACCGTGGCTGCAATCTACCATCAGAGACG
>NZ_JANGBZ010000134.1:0-274 GCF_024462915.1 Clostridium sp. DFI.5.61 | reverse complement strand
GTTCGCCAACCAGCGTGAGCGTCAGGCGCTGTTTTTTGCCACCACGTTTGAAGTGATGGGCCATTTAACCAAATCCAAAGGTCGCGTCACGGAGGCTGATATTCATATCGCCAGCCAGTTGATGGACCGAATGAACCTTCATGGCGCTTCCCGTACTGCGGCGCAAAATGCGTTCCGGGTGGGAAAATCAGATAATTACCCGCTGCGCGAAAAGATGCGCCAGTTTCGCAGTGTCTGCTTTGGTCGTTTTGACTTAATTCGTATGTTTCTGGAG
>NZ_JANGBZ010000133.1:0-282 GCF_024462915.1 Clostridium sp. DFI.5.61 | reverse complement strand
CGCACACGCCAGAAATTCAGGCTGCACGCGGTCGCAAGGGCGGTTCTAAGTCTAAGCGCAGCACAGTAGCTACATCTGCACGCACGCTGAACCCGGGGGAGGCATTCGGGATCAGGCGCGCCTGGTATTACCAACTGAAAAAACGAGGTCTCGTAGAGTAGACCAAATAAGCCTATATCAGATAACAGCGCCTTTCTGGCGTCTTTTTGAGCAGCAGGGTTTTTGCCGTTTTTCCCCGTTCAGCCCTGCAATGGCGCGGCTTTGCGCGTGATTGTGGTGGTA
>NZ_JANGBZ010000132.1:0-285 GCF_024462915.1 Clostridium sp. DFI.5.61 | reverse complement strand
GCACGGAGAAAACCATCTGTCTGGCCGTCACGCCGGCGCTGAAAGCGTATGGAATTCCGGGACGGGCCCGGCTCTTTGAAGTAATCCAGAAGGTCCGGGAGATCAACGCTCATCGTCGGCAGCGGGCTCCCGGCCACGTCTTTTCCGGTGCCTCCAGCAATGATCTGGAGCTGAGAGCCGCCCCTTCGCTGGAGCTGGATTATATCGTGGCCCCGCCGCGCATGGCCCGCTACATGGAGTGGAGCGCCCGCATATATCAGGTGTACCTCCGCCATGTGGCGCCGG
>NZ_JANGBZ010000131.1:0-286 GCF_024462915.1 Clostridium sp. DFI.5.61 | reverse complement strand
AAGATGAGATGACGGCACGCTATCGCGACTGGCTGGATAGCTGCCAGAAACGTGAACCGCAGCCTCTCAAACCTGCAATTCACTCTTTTAGCGCTAACTGGTATGGGTTGACCAACCCTCACTGGAGCGCCCCGGTATCTACGGCATTGCCTCGGCAAAAGCTGGCAGCGTATGGTGAAATCATTTCTACACTGCCACCCGATGTGGTCGCACATCCTACCATTAAACGGCAACTGGCGTTACGCCAGGATATGGCCGCAGGTACTCAGCCAGTAGACTGGGGAAT
>NZ_JANGBZ010000130.1:0-300 GCF_024462915.1 Clostridium sp. DFI.5.61 | reverse complement strand
GGACGCCCTTTCCCGCAGCAAGAAGATCGAGTACATCGGCACCCGGCATGAGGCCGTGGCTTCCACCGCGGCTGACGGCTACGCCCGCATCACCCATAAGGCATCCGTGGTCATGTGCCACCTGGGCCCCGGCCTGACCAACGTGCTCACCGGCGTGGCCAACGCCTCCCTGGACTCCATCCCCATGGTGGTCATCGCGGGCGATGTGCCCAGCTACTACTTCGGCCGTCATCCCCATCAGGAGATCCAGATGCATGAGGACGGCGACCAGTACAGCATGCTCAAGCCCGTGTGCAAGCG
>NZ_JANGBZ010000013.1:0-83338 GCF_024462915.1 Clostridium sp. DFI.5.61 | reverse complement strand
CGGAAAAAGACACGGCTGGCTGCCGTGCCTTCAACCGTAAATACATTGTAATAGGAGTGATGATCGTTGAGTGACTACATGGTTTGGATCTACTTCCTTATTTTCGTTGTTCTGATCCTTTTGGAAATGCCGATCGGAACGGCAATGCTGCTTTCAAGTCTGCTCTATGTTATTCAGAACGGCCAGAGCTTCGTCATGTTCGCCCAGAAGACGGCAACATCGTTTGCGAGCTACTCACTTTTGGCGGTTCCCGCTTTCGTTTTTGTGGGCTGTGCAATGAATGAGATCGGATTCAGTGACAGAATATTTGGTTTGGCCGAGAAAGCAATCGGACATATTCCAGGTGGTCTGGGCCACGCAAATGTTCTCGCAAGTATGATCTTCGCTGGCATGTCCGGTTCTGCTATGGCAGATGCAGGCGGCCTGGGTGCCATTGAGATCAAGGCAATGAACGAGGCTGGCTATGACAAGGGGTTTTCAGTAGCCATCACTGCGGCCTCATCTGGTATCGGTCCGATCATTCCTCCAAGCATCAACCTTGTGATTTGGGGCTTTCTTGCAAGTACGGGTACCGTAGAACTGTTTATGGCCGGTGTTCTTCCGGGTATTTTGATGGGCCTTTGCTTGATGGTCTATATCTATATCGCCGTCACGAAGTTCCATGTAAAAGCACCCATTACTCCTAAAGCTCCTTTTAAGGACTTCTTACATGCACTCTGGCGTGGCCTCCCTGCACTGGGGGCACCAGCCATTCTGCTGGGCGGCATCAGCACAGGCGTCTTCACATCTACTGAGACCGGTGCTGTGGCCTGTGCATATATCATTCTGCTTGGTTTCTGCTACAGGCGGTTAAATTTTGCGAAGATAATGAAGATCCTGAAGGAAACGATGTCCACCACAGCCCTGACTATGTGGCTGTGCGCTACCGGTTCTGTATTTAACTGGATGATAATTAACAGCGGGATTACCAAGACTCTGTCGGATCTTCTGTTGAGTCTTAACAATGAAATCATCGTTCTTCTGCTGCTGAATCTTCTGCTTTTGTTCCTTGGCTGCTTTATGGGTTCGCTGCCGGTTCTTATCATGATGGCCCCTGTTCTTTTAAATGTGGCCGACGCATTCAGCATGAGCTACATCACTATGGGCGTTATGGCAGTACTGAATTTGACCATAGGAGGCATTACACCGCCCATGGCGCCATCGCTGTTTGTCTCCGCAAAGGTGGCTGACCTTCCCTTCGAAAAGACATTGAAGCACATCTATCCCATGCTTGTTCCTCTTGTGGTCGCACTATTGATGGTGACCTTTATTAAGCCGCTTACCCTGTTCCTGCCTGGACTATTGCTCTGAACTTTGTAACGGAATTGGCCGTGTATGACGAATCAAAAATAAAATTTTAGGAGGAATCGATATGAAAAAGATGAAAAAAGCGCTGGCGCTATCCCTTGCACTGGTCATGTCTGCTACTCTGTTTGGCTGTGCCCCCAAGGAAAATCCCGCTGCCAATTCTCCCACAGCGTCTGATCCAGCCGCAAGTACTCAGTCTTCTCAGTCTGGAGAAGAGAGACAGGATCACGATGAGATTGTGATTAAACTGGGGGCATCCTCTGCTTCTACGGAACCAACTGGTATTGCTGGGCAGAAGTTTGCTGATCTGGTCAATGAGAGATTGGCTGGTCGGGTCAGGGTGGAGTACTATCCCGGCGAGCAGCTGGGTGCTGCAATGGAAGAGGTAGAGAATATGCAGGTGGATTTGCAGCAGGGCGCCATTTTCTCCTTTGATAATTACAGCAGCATCGCAAAAGACCTGAATATTATGAGTATGGCTTTTGCGTTTGACAGCATTGAGCACGTCTACGCCTTCCTGGACTCCGAGCTGGCTGATAACGCATTCCAGACATTGGAAGACAACGGTATCCATATTGTCTCATATAAGCTGCAAAAGAACCCTCGGGCCATCTTTGGAAAGAAGCCTTTAGCGACTGCGGCTGATCTGAGTGGTGTAAAGTTCCGTATTCCCAATATTGACATCTGGGAAAAGAACTTTACGACTCTGGGAGCAAAGCCCACCATCGTCGCTTGGTCCGATTACACCATGGCCATGATGCAGGGCGTGATTGATGCTGGTGAGTGCTCTTACGAATCTATTAAGGCATTGGACCTGCATAAGTATGCTCCCTATATTTCCTTGGTCGACTACGCCTATCCTCTGGAGAGCATCGCTATCAATATGACTACCTGGGAGAAACTGACCCCCGAAGAGCAGGAGATTATCACCCAGTGTGGTGACGAGGTCGCTCAGTGGTTCACCGCTTATGTTAAGGAGCAGTGGGAGGCAGATAAGCAGACTATTATAGACGAAGGCGGCCAATTTGTAGAGTTTGACAAGCAGACCTTTATCGATGCCATGGCGCCTCTGGCCCCCCAGCTGGAATCTGAAGGCTATTGGGCTACTTCGGGTCTGTACGATGCAGTTCAGGACCTTGAGTATTAATTGTCAAAAGTAATCACCAGATGTACAGCTTGGGCACACAGTGCCCAAGCTGTACACAAAATAGAGCGTAAGGAGTGACGAATCTTGAGTTATATGATTGGCGTAGATGTTGGGGGAACATTTACTGATTTCTCGTTTTTTAATATTGAAACGGGGGCGTTGAGGCATTATAAGCGCAGTTCTACTCCGGAAGATCCGTCCAAGGCCATTATGGGCGGCATTCAGGAGATCCTGAGTGAACAGAGCATTGATACCGGGGAGATTACCTATTTGGCCCATGGAACTACGGTCGCCACCAATGCGCTGATTGAGAAAAAAGGAGCCCGAATGGGGCTTATCACGACTGAAGGTTTTAAAGACCTGATGGAAATCGGGTGGCAGCGCCGCCCGTCACTGTATGACTTGCGCCGTCCCAAGCCGGAGCAGCTTATCCCGCCTGGAATGAACCAGGAAGTTAAGGAGCGTATTCTTCACGACGGCAGTATTTTAACGCCGTTAGACGAAGACAGTGTTCGTAATGCGGTGCGCTTCCTCAAGGAAATGGGTGCAGAGACCATTGCGGTGTGCACATTGTTCTCGTTCATCAATCCTGTTCATGAAGATCGCATCAAGGAGATCATTGAAGAAGAGTATCCGGGAGTGTATGTTTCTGCATCCCACGACTTGGTTGCTGAATTTCGTGAATACTCCCGCATGAGCACTACTATCCTGAACGCATATCTCGGCCCAGTAATGAAAGAATATGTACACAACTTTGAAAATTCTGTCAAGGAAGCCGGTATTACTGTATCGCCTTATGTGACCCAGTCCAACGGTTCGATCATCTCGATCAAAGAGACGGTCGATTGTCCGATTAAGACTGCGGTTTCCGGGCCCTCTGCCGGCGTTATTGGTGCCATTTACATTGGCAAGCAGTGTAATCTGGATAAAATTATTACCTTTGATATGGGAGGTACCAGCATTGATGTCAGCCTGATTGAAAACGGTAAGGCCCAGCTTTCCAATGAACGCACTGTGGAGGGATACCCCGCCCGAATTCCTATGATCGATATTGTGACAGTGGGCGCAGGTGGTGGCTCCATTGCCCAAATTGATGCGGGCGGAGCATTAAAAGTGGGGCCGCGCAGTTCAGGTGCTACTCCTGGGCCCGCATGCTATATGCGCGGTGGTGAGCTTCCCTGTGCCACTGACGCCAATATTATTCTGGGCAAGCTCAACTCCAAGAAAATCTTGGGCGGCAGAATGGATGTTGACATCAAGCTGGCTGAAAAGGCGATCCGCACCCACATTTGTGAAAAATCGAACTTGGATTTGCAGCGGGCTGCGGCAGGAATCGTTTCCGTGATCAATTCCAACATGGTTCGTGCTGTACGAGTCGTAAGTGTTGAACGCGGATATGATCCCAGCGAATTTACCCTTATGGCATTTGGCGGCGCAGGACCTCTGCACGCCTGTGAGGTTGCTAGGGATATGGGAATCAAACAGGTCCTTATTCCCCCCTCTCCCGGCACCCTGTGCTCGTTAGGTCTGCTGATGGCGGATACTAAATTTGATCTCAGCTGTTCAAATCTGACCACTGCAGAGCTAACATCTCTGCCTAAGGTTCGGAAGATCTTTGATAACTTGCTGGACGATGGCAATGCCCTGCTGGATAAGGAGCATGTTGCAGAAGACAGACGCAAGTACGCCTATTCCGTTGACTGCCGCTATCTCCACCAAAACTACGAGATCCCGATCCAGGTAACGGTGCCCTTTGACGAGGCGGCTATGGAGGACATGATCGAGCAGTTCAATCTGGAGCATGAGCATGCGTATGGCTACTGTGATCGGAATATGACAATCCAGATGGTGAACTTCCGTATCAGCGCCATCGGTGTTATGGAGAAGCCCGACTTGGTGGCCGTGGAACTGGAACCTGATGCTCAGCTCCCTGAGCCGATTGAAGTTCGTAAGGTCCTGTTTGACCGCGAGGAGCAGTACATTGACACCAAGGTGTACCAGCGCGGCGAACTGAAAGCCGGTACGACGGTAGAGGGGCCGGCAATTCTGGAGCAGATGGATTCCACCACGGTAATTCCGCCCAATTGGAATGCCTACACAGATGCCCACTACAACCTCATCGCGACTTATCAAGGGGGTGGAGAAGAATGACACGGAAAACAGATGCGGTTATGCTTGAAATCATTGGAAATCAACTCCTCTCCATTGCGGAGGAAATGGGAGTTGCCATCATCAAAAGTGCATATTCCAATAATATTAAGGAACGCCGGGATATTTCTACAGCTATGTTTGATCCCGAAGGTAATATGATTGCTCAGGCCGAACACGTGCCCATGCACCTGGGCTCATTACTTGGGATCATCGGAGAGGTCTTCAAGAAATTCGCAGTCTCTGACATCAAACCTGGCGATATGTTCGTTGGCAACGATCCCTACAATGGAGGAGGGACTCACCTCAATGATATCACTATCGCCGCCCCTATTTTTGCATCCAATGGAAAGCTGATTGGCTGGGCGGCAAACCTTGCCCATCACAGCGATATCGGCGGCAAGGAGCCGGGGTCCACCTGCGGTGATGCTGTAAGTATCTTTCAGGAGGGGCTCAAGATCCCGCTGGTGCGTATTTGCCGCAATGGCGAGCCCATCGCGGATATTGTAGACTTCATTCTCTGCAATTCTCGGATCCCAAACGAGCGCTATGGTGACCTTCAGGCTCAGATCGCTGCCAATCGTGTGGGTGCCCGCCGTCTTCAGGATGCCTATACGCGTTATGGAGACCTGTTGATCGATTGCATGCATGAGCTTCAAAATTATGCTGAGCGCCGTCTGCGCGCCGGTATTCGGAACCTGAAGGACGGCGAGTACAGCTTTATTGATTATATGGATGATGCGGGTGTGGCGTCTCCGGACCCAGTAAAAATCTGTGTAAAGATTACGATTAAAGGCGATGATCTGCATGTCGATTTTGCAGGCACACAAGGACAGGTTTCTGGCCCGATCAATCTCACAAAAAACGGTATGCTGGCCGCAGTATTCTACTCCTTGAAGGCGCTTATTGACCCTGGCACGCCGTCCAACGCAGGCATATATCGGGCGTTTACAGTAGCCGCCGAACCCGGCATGATCTTGAATGCCAAAAATCCTGCTGCCGTCGGCGAGCGAATTGATACGGCAATGCGTATTGCGGATGTTATCTTCGGAGCACTGGCTCCGGCGGCCGGAATTCGCTCCATGTCCGGAAGCAATGGCAGTTGTACAACGGCGTTGTTCAGTGGCTATGATCCTAACGACCCTGAGCAGTACCATGTGTATCTTGAGACCATTGCTGGCGGTGCCGGTGCGCACCGGGATATGGACGGTCAAAACGGTGTACAGGTCCATATGACAAACACCTCGAACCTGCCTGTGGAAGCGCTGGAGATGGAATTCCCGCTGATCATGGTCAAAAAATATGGACTTCGCCCGGACAGCGGCGGCGCAGGTCTGTACCGTGGCGGTCTTGGTATTGAGCGCGTCTATGAGGCGGTAACAGACCATGTAATATATACTGGCCTTGGAGACCGCCAGCGGTTTGAGCCATGGGGGATTGACGGAGGGCATAATGGTGCGGGCGGCTGTTATGATTTGACCCGCAGCGGACAGACGGAATCTCAGCGGCTGACATCCAAATGTACGGGCCTTGTGATGAATCGCGGCGATGTGGTCTGCGTCAGAACGCCTGGAGCTGGAGGTTGGGGGGATCCCAAACGGCGCGATGTACAGAAGGTGCTTGAAGACGTCCTGGAGGGAAAGGTGTCTCCTGGAGCGGCAGCTTCGGAATACGGAGTTGCGCTGAAACGTGATAAAATGCTCTGGACTGTGGATGAGGAACAGACTGACGTACTTAGAAATACCCCCTGAAGATATGGGAAGAAAAACCGTAACGGATACTACGGAAAGACGGTTACTAAGACCAACAAGGAATGCCCGATAAACGAAACATAATCACAAAAGGGGAGTTGCGGGGAAAGGCAAAACCACCGGCTTTGCCGTCATCTCATTAAGATAAGCGACAGACCGGACTGCGTGCAAAGCAGTTCGGTCTGTGTTGTAGGCACCAAAAACACCCCCCCGGCTATGCCGGTGGTAAAAAATAGCTTAAAGCGAGGAGAAGAGTAGAAAAAGAAAAAACTCCCTGATAGGGTAGAAGTGGGTTGACGACCACACAACTACGATAACAGGGAGGTCTTCATCGTGAAAGACAAAGACATAAATAGTTTAGAGCATACAAGTTGGAGATATCAATATCATATCGTATTTGCACCCAAATATCGAAGGATGGAGATATATGGACAGATAAAACAGGATATAGGAGTGATATTAAGGAAACTGTGTCAGCAAAAAGGGGTAGAAATCATAGAAGTCAGAGCGTGCCCAGACCGTATACACATGCTGATAAACATCCCTCCCCAATACAGTGTATCACAGATCATGGGGTATTTGAAAGGGAAAAATAGTCTGATGATATTTGACCGGCATGCAAATCTGAAATATAAGTATAGAAATCGGCACTTTTGGGCCAGAGGATATTATGTGGATACAGTGGGCGGAATAAAAAACAGATAGCAGAGTATTTCCGAAACCAACTGGCATCAGATCAAATCGCAGACCAGATAGGGCTGAAAGAGTTTGTTGACCCGTTTACGGGCCGCGAGAACAAGAAGGCGTAAAAAGTGCCCCTTAAGGGACTTCGTCCGTATCAGGCCCTTATAGGGCCTACTCAAGCCTCCGGCTTAGCCGGAGGCTTTGACTTGGCCGACTGCCTGATTTTTTTATCGTATCGCGTCCTTCATGGTTTTGACATACGCACCGATGCAGCCAGGGGCATCCTTCCCGTGCTGTTCCAGCAGCTTGACGATGGCAGAGCCGACGATCACGCCATCGGCGAGCTCTGCCATCCGCTTGGCCTGTTCCGGCGTGGAGATTCCAAAGCCGATGGCGGCTGGGATATGGGTGTTCTGCCGCACAGTCTCCATCATGGAGGCCAGATCCGTTTTGATCTCGCTTCTGGCTCCGGTAACGCCCAGGGAGGACACCACATAGAGAAACCCCTCCGCCTCTCTGGCAATCATGGCGATCCGGTCCTTGGATGTAGGCGCGATGAGGGAGATCAGCTCCACCCCGTACCGCCTGCAAACCGGCAGAAATTCCTCCTTCTCCTCAAAGGGCAGATCGGGGAGGATCAGTCCGTCGATCCCCGTCTCCCGGCAGGCGGAGAAAAAGCGCTCCGCTCCATAGGAGAACACTACATTGGCGTAGGTCATAAAAACCAGAGGTATTGTTACATCACGGCGCAGGTCCCGCACCAGTCCGAAGATCTGGTCTGTGGTGACCCCGTCCTGCAAGGCCCGGAGGTTAGCCCCCTGGATCACCGGCCCCTCGGCGGTGGGGTCGGAGAAGGGAATGCCCAGCTCGATGAGGTCCGCGCCATTTTCCACTGCGGCCCGGACGGCGGCGGCGGTGGTCTCCAGATCCGGGTCGCCGCAGGTAATAAACGGGATAAATGCCTTTCCGCGGGCAAATGCCTGTGCGATCTTACTCATGGAGATCCTCCCCTCTGTATCGGGCGATGGCGGCGCAGTCCTTGTCGCCCCGGCCTGAAATAGTGATGACGATGATCTGCTCCCGCTCCATAGTGGGAGCAAGCTTTATGGCATGGGCCACGGCGTGGGCCGACTCAATGGCAGGGATGATACCCTCCGTCCGGGCCAGATACTCGAAGGCGTTGACCGCCTCCTCGTCAGTGACCGGGACATATTCCGCCCGGCCGATGTCATGGAGGTGGGCGTGTTCCGGGCCGATGCCCGGGTAGTCCAGTCCGGCGGAGATGGAGTAGACCGGGGCGATCTGGCCGTACTGGTCCTGACAGAAGTAAGACTTCATCCCGTGGAAGATGCCCAGCTTCCCGGTGGCGATGGTGGCCGCCGTCTCCGGGGTATCCGCCCCCCGGCCGGCCGCCTCGCAGCCGATCAGCCGGACCTGTTCGTCCCCGATAAAGTGATAGAAGCTGCCGATGGCATTGGAACCGCCTCCCACACAGGCGAGCACCGCGTCGGGCAGCCGCCCCTCCTTCTCCAGAAGCTGTGCCCTGATCTCCCGGGAGATCACCGCCTGGAAGTCCCGGACGATGGTGGGAAAGGGGTGGGGCCCCATCACAGAGCCCAGGCAGTAGTGGGTGTCTTCGATGCGGGAGGTCCATTCCCGCATCGCCTCGGATACGGCGTCCTTCAGCGCGGCCGTGCCCGTCTTTACGGGAACCACCTCCGCCCCTAGAAGACGCATCCGATACACATTGAGGGCCTGGCGGACCGTATCCTCTTCCCCCATAAAGACCACGCACTCCATCCCCATGAGGGCGGCGGCGGTGGCGGTAGCCACCCCGTGCTGCCCCGCCCCCGTCTCGGCGATCAGGCGGGTCTTGCCCATCCGCTTGGCCAGAAGGGCCTGTCCCAGCACATTGTTGATCTTGTGGGCCCCGGTGTGGTTCAGATCCTCCCGCTTCAGATAGATCTTCGCCCCGCCCAGATCCTCCGTCATCTTTTTGGCAAAATACAGCCGGGATGGTCTGCCCGCGTATTCATTGAAAAGCTCGGTGAGCTCCCGGTTGAAAGCTTCGTCGTTCTTGTAGTGATCGTATGCCGCTTCCAGTTCAATGACCGCGTTCATCAGCGTCTCGGGGATATACTGTCCCCCGTGGACGCCGAAGCGTCCCTTTGGATTGGTCATGCTCTCGCTCCCTTTCTGACTGCGGCCACAAAGGCCGCCATTTTTTCAGGATCCTTGCCCCCATCCGTCTCAATACCGGAGCTGACGTCCACCGCATAGGGGTGAAGCCGCTCCACCGCCCCTTCCACATTCTCCGGTCCCAGTCCGCCGGCCAGGAAATAGGGACGCCGGATCTGATGGAGCAGACTCCAGTCGAACACCGTGCCCGTACCCGCACCGGCGTCCAGCAGGATATGGTCAGCAGCACTGGCCTCGGCGCGGAGGACATCCTGAACCGTGGCGATCCGGAATGCCTGGATAATGGGCTTTGGGGTAAGCATCCGCAGCCGGTCAACATAGTCCCCGCCCTCGCTGCCGTGAAGCTGGGCCAGGTCGATTACACCGCGGTTCAGCAGGCGGGCCACTGTCTCTGCTGTCTCGTTGACAAATACGCCCACCGCCTGAATGTTCGGGTCCAGTAATTCCTTCAATTCAGCGGCCCCTTTGGGTGCGATATATCGTTTGCTTTCAGGGGCAAATACAAATCCGATATACTCCGGCCTCAGCTGATTTGCGGCCAGAATATCCCGGGGGCGGGACAGGCCGCACAGCTTGATTTTTGTCATGCTCCGCCTCGCAGTCCGGCCAGAGCGGCCTTTTTATCGGCCGCCCGCATCAGAGTTTCTCCAATCAGGACTCCGTCCGCTCCCAGCTCTCGGAGCACTGCGATGTCTCCGGCGCTGCGGACGCCGCTTTCGGAAACAAACAGCACCTCGCGGGGGATCAGCGCCCTGAGCCGGCGGCTGTTGTCCGGGTCCACAGAGAAATCCTTCAGGCTGCGGTTGTTCACCCCGATGATCCGCGCCCCTGCCCGGAGGGCAGTTTCCGCCTCCGCCTCGTTGTGGACCTCCACCAGTGCGGACAGGCCCAGCTCATCGCAGGTGTGCAGGTACTCCCGGATTTGCCGCTCCGTCAAAATGGCACAGATCAGCAGGACTGCCGACGCCCCCAGCACCTTCGCCTCATAGATCATGTATTCGTCTACGGTAAAGTCCTTCCGCAGGCAGGGGATGGAGGCCGTCCGGGCGATCTCCTGCAAATGCCGGCCGCTGCCCAGAAACCATTTGGGCTCAGTGAGCACTGAGATGCAGTCTGCACCCGCCGCCTCATAGTCCAGTGCAATTTGCAGGTAGGGATACTCCGGGGCGATGAGTCCCTTGGAGGGCGAGGCCCGCTTGCACTCACAGATGAAAGAGAGTCCGTCTTTTCTCAGGGCTTTCTCAAACCCAAAATCTCCTTTGGGGAGAGAAAGGGCCTGCCGACGCAGCTCCTCCAGAGGGACAGCGCTCTTGGACGCCGCCACCCGCTCCCGGGCATGGCCGGCCAGCTGGTCCAGTATGGTCATGCCTCCACCTCCGGGCCGTTGCTGACCGCGATCAGCCGCTCCAGTAGGGCGGCGGCCTTTCCTGTATCAATGAGCTCCGCCGCCAGGGCCACGCCGTCCTTCATGCTATCGGCTTTGCCGCCGATGTACAGGGCCGCCCCGGCATTGAGCAGCACCGCGTTCCGCTTGGCGCCCCGCTCGCCATTCAAAATAGCCCGGGTGATGGCGGCGTTCTCCTCCGGCGTCCCGCCCTTCAGCTCCTCTTTTTTGCAGCGGTCAAAGCCAAAATCCTCCGGGGTGATGACCGAGGACTTGAACCAGCCGTCCCGGATCTCGCAGATGGTGGTGGGCGCACTCAGGGAGATCTCGTCCAGCTTGTCCTGTCCATATACCACCATGCCCCGCTTGATCCCCAGATTGATGAGCACCTGTGCCAGGGGCTCCACCAGATAGTCGTCATAGACGCCCAGCAGCTGCCGGACCGGCGTCCCGGGGTTGGTCAGTGGGCCGAGGATATTGAATACCGTGCGGAAGCCCAGCTCCTTGCGGATGGCTCCCACATATTTCATGGAGGTGTGGTAATCCTGGGCGAAGAAAAAGCACATTCCCACGTCCCGGAGCAGCTCCACGCACTTTTCGGGGCTCTGGTGGATGTTGACCCCCAGTGCCTCCAGACAGTCCGCCGTGCCGCACAGGGAGGAGGCCGCCCGGTTTCCGTGCTTGGCCACCTTCATGCCCCCTGCCGCCGCCACCAGGGCGGCGGTGGTGGAGATGTTGAAGCTGCCGGCGTTGTCTCCGCCGGTGCCCACGATCTCAAAGAGCTCCATGCCGGTCTCCACCTTGACGGCGTGGCCCCGCATGGCGGCGGCGCATCCGGCGATCTCGTCGGTGGTCTCCGCCCGGGCGCTCTTGGTGGAGAGGGCGGCAAGAAAAGCGGCGTTTTGGGTGGGCGTGGTCTCGCCGCCCATAATTTCGTTCATCACGGTGTAGGCCTCCTCATAAGTGAGGTCCCCTTTATTGACGATCTTGACGATAGCTTCTTTGATCATGGTTTACATCTCCTTTATGAAGTTTTGGAGCATGGTTTTCCCGTCGGGCGTCAAAATGGACTCTGGGTGGAACTGTACACCGTAGACCGGATGCTCCCTGTGCTGCACCGCCATGACCTCTCCGTCCTCGGTTCGAGCGGTGATCTTCAGGCACTCCGGAAGGGTTTGGGCGTCCGCCGCCAGGGAGTGGTACCGCCCCACAAGGGCTGTTTCCGGACAGCCCCGGAACAGCGGGCAGTCCGGATCGAATCGGACCTGGGACTGCTTCCCGTGCATCAGCGCCTTGGCGTAGGTAATGGAGGCGCCAAAGGCGGCGCAGATGGCCTGGTGCCCCAGACAGACCCCCAGAATGGGGATCTCATGCCCCAGGGCGGTCACCACCTCCATGGTGATTCCCGCGTCCTCCGGCCTCCCCGGGCCGGGGGAGAGGATGATCCGTTCCGGCTGAAGCGCCCGAATTTCTTCTGCGGTCATCTCATCATTGCGGATGATCCAGATATTCGGCTCGAATTCCCCAACAAGCTGGTACAGATTGTAGGAAAAACTGTCATAGTTGTCGATCAGCAGGATCATAGCTCCGCCTCCTGTGCAAGCTCCAGCGCCCTCAGGGACGCCCGCGCCTTGTTCATACATTCCTCAAATTCCTGCTCCGGGACCGAATCGGCCACGATCCCGGCTCCGCTTCTCACAAACACCCTGCCGTTCTTCTGATAGGCGATCCGGATGGCGATGCAGGTGTCCATATTCCCGGTGAAGTCGATGTAGCCGATGGCCCCGCCGTAGATGCCCCGCTTGTTGTTCTCCAGCTCTGCGATCAGCTGGCAGGCCCGGAGCTTAGGCGCTCCGGAGAGGGTCCCGGCGGGCAGCACCGCCTCGATGGCGTCCAGCGCGTCCTTGTCCTCCCGGAGCTCTCCCCGTACGGTGGAGCCGATGTGCATGACATGGGAGAAGCGCTCAATGGTGTGGAACTTCTCCACCTGGACCGTACCGAACCGGCTGATCTTCCCAAGATCGTTCCGCCCCAGATCCACCAGCATATTGTGCTCCGCCAGCTCTTTCTCATCGGAGAGCAGCTCTGTCTCCAGAACCTGGTCCTCCTCCGGGGTCTTTCCCCTGGGCCGGGTGCCCGCGAGAGGGAAGGTGTGGAGCACGCCGTTTTCCAGCTTGACCAGAGTCTCCGGCGACGCCCCCGCCACCTCCACATCTGTTCCGGAAAAATAGAACATATAGGGGGAGGGGTTAAGGGTGCGCAGCACCCGGTAGGTGTTGAACAGGCTGCCCTCAAAGGGGGCCGACAGGCAGTTGGAGAGGACGATCTGAAAAATATCCCCTTCCCGGATGTGGACCTTGGCCTGCTCCACCATTCGGGAGAAGTCCTCCCGGCCGAACAGCGGCGTCACCGGGCCCAGGAGCCGCCCGGCACGGTCCTGCTTCTTTGCTCCGGTCCGCAGCAGCTCCACAAGCTGTCTGAGCTCCAGCACCGCCTTGTTGTAGCTGGTCTCCGGCTCATCCAGGGACATATTGACCATGAGAATGAGCTTCTGCCGCAGATGGTCAAAGGCAATGACCTTGTCAAAGAGCATCAGATCAAGATCCCGAAATTCCTCGCTGTCCTCCACCTCCGCCCGGACGGACGGCTCGCTGTACCCCAGATAGTCATAGGAGAAGTATCCCACAAGCCCGCCGGTGAAGGGAGGGAGATGGTCAAAGCGGGGGCTTTTGTGCTCCTCCAGGACCTGACGCAGGTAAGCGGATGGGTCCGCCGTTGGGAAGTGAAGGCATCCGGCCCGCATCTCCCCGTTCCTGCAGGTGATCTCCAGACTGGGATCAAAGCCCAGGAAGGTGTAGCGTCCCCAGGTCTCATGGCTGGCTGCGGACTCCAGCATATAGCAGTGGGTGGAAACCTGCTTCAGGATGCGCATGGCTTCTATGGGCGTGGTGAAGTCAGACAGGATCTCACAGCTCACCGGAAGCACCCGGTATCGTCTGGCGGAAGCGATCTCCTGGACTTTCTCCAATGTGGGAACGATCTGCATGGTCTGCACCTCCAAATAAAAATACTCCTCTGGCGTTTCTGCCAGAGGAGCAAAAAATCGTCCTTGACAGAAACTACGGTCTGTCAAGGACGAATAAAACACATTATCCGCGGTGCCACCTTGATTCACGGCATGACCCGTGCGCTTAGCGGGATACCAACATATCCCCGGCAAATGACGTCTGCCTGCAACGTCGCAGCATACTCTGTGAATCTCACATTTGACTGCGCCCTCAGCGGTCCATTTGACAACTTGTTTCTTACCTGACTCTCAGCACCACAGGCTCTCTGTAAAGGCATGATTGCCGTTATCTCCGCTTCAACGGTTTAGGATATTAAATTTTTTATCACTATACTACTATGCCCTCTACTTGTCAAGGGCTATTATAAAAAATTCCCCACGAACGTGTATTGTATTCCTACAAATACGCAACAGCAACTTTTTAATTACCCCTTGACTTAGTAGGAAAATGGTAGTATAACATTATACATACCAATTCCGTGGGTAAAAGGAGCCGGTTATGCAAAAACATTTTTTCAGACTTCTGCGGAATAACTTCCGTTTCGGACGAATGTGTTATCTGTTCTTCCTAGCAAAATAAATCATGGAACAGAAAGGAACACAACTATGTCTGATTACAAATTTGAAACGCTCCAACTCCATGTGGGCCAGGAGCACCCTGACCCTGCATCTGATGCCCGTGCGGTTCCCATCTACGCTACCACTTCTTATGTATTTCATAACAGTCAGCACGCAGCAGATCGCTTTGGTCTGGCTGATACAGGCAACATCTATGGCCGCCTGACCAATTCCACCCAAGGTGTTTTTGAACAGCGCATTTCCGCATTGGAGGGCGGTGTTGCCGGTCTGGCTGTCGCCTCTGGCGCCGCCGCGATCACCTATACCATTCAGGCGCTTGCAAAACAGGGAGAGCACATTGTAGCACAAAAGACCATCTACGGCGGCACCAGTAATCTGTTGGCCCACACCTTGCCACTCTACGGCATCAACTCCAGCTTTGTGGATGTCCACGACCTCGCCGCCGTGGAACATGCGATCCAGCCCAACACCAAGGCCATCTACATTGAGACCCTGGGCAACCCCAACAGTGATATTCCTGACATTGACGCCATTGCTGACATTGCTCACAAATATGGACTGCCGCTGGTAATCGATAATACATTCGGCACCCCCTATCTGATCCGTCCCATTGAACACGGCGCTGACATTGTGATCCACTCCGCCACCAAGTTCATTGGCGGCCACGGCACGACCCTGGGCGGTATCATTGTGGACGGCGGCAGCTTTGATTGGGCGGCAAGCGGAAAATACCCCTGGATCAGCGCAGCGAATCCCAGCTACCATGGCGTAAAGTTTACAGAGGCTGCGGGAAAGGCCGCTTTTGTTACCTATATCCGCGCAATCCTGCTGCGGGACGAGGGTGCCTGCATCAGTCCCTTTGCGGCTTTTCTGCTGCTTCAGGGTACGGAAACCCTGAGTCTCCGGCTGGAGCGTCATGTGGAGAACGCAAAGAAAGTGGTGAAATACCTGACTTCCCATCCCCAGGTGGAAAAAGTCAATCATCCTTCTCTGCCGGAACATCCGGATCACGCGCTGTACGAAAAGTATTTTCCGAACGGCGGCGCTTCCATTTTTACATTCCAAATCAAGGGCGGACGGGAGGATGCCTTCCGGTTTATTGACAATTTGAAGATTTTCTCTTTGCTGGCCAATGTAGCGGACGTCAAAAGTTTGGTGATTCATCCAGCTTCCACCACACACAGCCAGCTTACGGAGGAGGAACTGGAGAACGTGGGAATTTACCAGAATACCATCCGTCTTTCCATCGGCACAGAGCACATTGATGACATTATCGCAGATCTGGAGCAGGCGTTCCAGCGTGTCAAGGAGGTATGACCATGGCAAACATTTATACTTCTGCTGACCAGCTCATCGGCAAGACGCCTTTGCTGGAGCTTACCCATATTGAAAGATCCGAGGGCCTGGAAGCCAGGATCTTGGCAAAGCTGGAATACCTCAACCCCGCCGGATCTGTTAAGGATCGTATTGCGAAAGCCATGATCGATGATGCCGAAGCGAAGGGATCGCTGAATACCCGGTCAGTTATTATTGAACCTACCTCCGGCAACACGGGAATTGGCCTGGCATCTGTTGCCGCGGCAAGGGGCTACCGCATCATCCTTGTCATGCCCGACACCATGAGCGTGGAGCGCCGCCAGCTGATGAAGGCGTATGGCGCGGAGCTGGTGCTCACCGAGGGGGTGAAGGGAATGAAGGGAGCCATTGCCAAAGCAGAGGAGCTGGCAAAGGAAATTCCGGACAGCTTTATTCCCGGCCAATTCGTCAACCCGGCAAACCCCGCCGCGCACCGCGCCACTACTGGCCCGGAGATCTGGGCAGATACCGACGGCGAGGTGGATATCTTTGTTGCCGGTGTGGGTACGGGCGGCACCATTACCGGTGTGGGCGAATATCTCAAGAGTCGGAACCCCGCTGTCAAGGTGGCAGCGGTGGAGCCGGCGGCCTCTCCGGTCCTTTCTCAGGGAGTGGCCGGAGCCCACAAGATCCAGGGCATCGGCGCAGGCTTTGTGCCAGACAACCTGAACACCGAGATCTATGATGAAGTCCTGGCAGTGTCCAATGAGGATGCCTTTGAATATGGCAGACGTGTGGGACAGCAGGAGGGAGTGCTGGTGGGCATCTCGTCCGGCGCCGCTGTCTGGGCTGCTGTAGAGCTGGCAAAGCGCCCCGAAAACAAGGGTAAGACCATTGTGGCCCTGCTGCCGGACACCGGCGACAGATACCTTTCCACTCCCATGTTTGCAGATGAAAGACCGAGGAGTATATTATGATTTACGCAGACAATGCTGCAACCACCAAAATGAGCAAGGCGGCTATCGATGCTATGCTGCCCTATATGGAAGAATATTACGGCAACCCTTCCAGCCTCTACGCCTTTGGACAGCAGGCCAAGGAAGCGCTGGAAAATGCCCGGAGCCGGATCGCGGCCTGCCTCCATGCCGATCCGCGGGAGGTCACGTTTACCTCCGGAGGCAGCGAGGCGGATAACCAGGCCATTATGACCGCCGCTGCGCTGGGGATGCGCAGAGGCAAAAAGCATATTGTTTCCACGGCGTTTGAACACCATGCCGTTTTGCATACCCTGGAAAAATTGAAAAAGCAAGGCTTTGAGGTCACCCTTCTGGATGTACACAATACAGGACTTGTGAGGCCGGAGCAGGTGGCTGAAGCCATCCGGGAAGACACCTGCCTTGTGACCATCATGTATGCAAACAACGAGATCGGTACTATTCAGCCCGTCACAGAGATTGGGGCTATTTGCCGGGAGAAAGGCGTGCTGTTTCATACAGATGCAGTACAGGCGGCGGGACACCTGCACATTGATGTAAAAGAACAGAACATCGATATGCTCTCCCTTTCCGCACACAAATTTCACGGTCCGAAGGGAATCGGTGCTTTGTATGCCAAGCGCGGTATTATCCTGGAAACTATAATCAACGGCGGCGCGCAGGAGCGCGGAAAACGCGCGGGTACAGAGAATATCCCTGCCATCATGGGCATGGCAGCGGCGCTGGAAGAAGCCTGTGCGGCCATGGACGAGCACAGCGCAAAACTAACGGTCCTGCGGGAGCGGCTGATCCATGGATTGGATCAGATTCCTTATAGCGAACTGAACGGCGATCACAAACATCGGCTGCCCGGTAATGTGAATTTCTGTTTTGAGGGCATCGAAGGTGAATCGCTCTTGCTTCTGCTGGATGACAAGGGTATCTGCGCTTCCTCCGGCTCCGCTTGTACAAGCGGCTCTCTTGATCCCAGTCATGTGCTGCTGGCGATCGGCAGACCCCACGAGGTCGCCCATGGTTCTCTGCGGCTCAGCCTCGGCGAGGACATGACAGAAGCAGATATCGATGAGATCATTCTTGCCGTCACAGATGTGGTAAACTATCTGCGGAATATCTCTCCTTTCTGGAGAGATTTGGTCAATGGTAAACGGCCCCACATATTTGAAAGATAAGAGGTGTGTCTATGGCTTTGTATAGTGATAAAGTAATGGATCATTTCCGAAATCCTCGGAATGTAGGTATCATAGACGATGCAGACGGTGTTGGAGAGGTTGGTAATCCTGTCTGCGGGGACATTATGAAGATCTATCTGAAGATCGCGGATAACACCATTACCGATGTGAAGTTTGAAACATTCGGCTGCGGCAGCGCCATTGCTTCCAGTTCTATGGCAACAGAGCTGATTAAGGGCAAATCGTTGACCGATGCCCTTGCACTGACCAACAAGGCCGTTACTGAAGCATTAGATGGACTTCCGGCTCATAAACTCCATTGCTCTGTATTGGCGGAGGAGGCTATAAAAAAGGCGGTCAAGGATTATTACGATAAAAATGGCATTCCTTATGACCACAGCCTGTTCCCGGATTGTGAACACTGTGACCACTGTGGCGGATGAAGGCACTGATTACCATGAGCGGCGGCGTTGACAGCAGCGTCGCCGCTCTCCTGACACAGAACATGGGTTATGACTGTATTGGATGCACCATGAAGTTATTTGATGATTCATCTACAGAAACTGCTCGGAGCCGAACCTTTTGTGCTCTGGAAGATGTGGAGGATGCGCGAAGTGTTGCGTTCAGAACAGGAGTGCCCTATTATGTGTTTAATTTTAGAGATAACTTCCGCAGTAAGGTAACTGAAAAAAACATCCAAAGCTAATATTCAAAAGACCATAGACTTTGTTGCCACCTGTTAGGGTATGGAAAGAATGCAGAGATATCAAAAGTTTGAATGGTTGACCATCGCTTTAGATAGCCAAATATGCAGAGCCTATATACCGTAAAAGATACTATCAGCAGAAAGAGAGCTAACTGACGAATCAAGATCAGTTAGCTCTCTTTTTATGAATCATGAAAAAATGTTGCAAAATCGTTGGAACAGAAGGTCTTAAGCCCTCAAAAACCTAGTAAAATCAGGCTTTTCTAGGCTTCTGAACTTATTCCCACTCGTTGCAGGAACTTCAACCTTAAGCAATTTTGTTTAGATAATATTGTTCCTGATATTCTGATTATTTTGATTTCCCATATTATCATAGCTATACGATGGGTACTTATCAAAATCTTATCAGCAGTGATAAACGATTATAAATTACACAGGTAATTGTTCCGTGTGGTTGTTACCTTATTGTAAGTATTATACGCAAAATCGACTGGAAAATCAAGATGTCTTTAATTCATCCCTTAACTGCAAAATCTTATTCTCAATATCTTTAATGATTCTTAAAAAATCATTGTCAGATTTTCCAGTAGGATCTTCCACCCCCCAATTATCATCAAACGCTCTGCCGATAAAAGGGCAGCCTACATTGCACCCCATAGAAATTGCTATATCAGGATCAGGAATGTCTGTAATCAATTTTGAATACTGGGTTTGCTCCATATCAATCCCATATAACCCTTTCATAATTCTAACTGCATCTTGATTGATCTGGGGCTTGATTTCCGTTCCGGCAGAATAGCTCTCAAACACATCTCCTGCTATTTTCTTGCCAAGAGCTTCCGCAATCTGACTGCGGCAGGAATTGTGGACACAGATAAAGGCAACCTTTTTCATATCAGCCCTCATACTTACGAAGCAGTTTTTCAATCTCTGCTGCTTTCAAAACCTTGCCCATGGAAGCAATCTGCTCATTGATCACCAGTGCAGGCATACTCATAGCCCCATACTTCATGATCTTTTCCATATCGGTCACATACTCGACCTCGATAGTCAGTCCCATATTCTTGACAGCTTCCTTGGTTGCTTCCAACAGAGCATGGCAGCTCTTGCAACCAGAGCCAAGAACCTTGATACAGCAGATACCGTCTACGGATTTACCGCAGCAACAAGAGATGCTTTCTTCTGCTTGAGACGCAGAGCCGCAACAGAAGGATGCATTTTCCTCTATCTTAGGTTCTGTACTGCCACAGCAGCAGGCGGGAGCATTCTTTTTCTCTTTCTTCTTTCCGAAATTAAACAGTGCCATAATAATACCTCCGTTAAATAATGATATATTGAATTGCGTTAAAGAAATAACCTACAAGGATGATGCCGATGGTACAGACGGTAACAAAGATGCCCAACAGTTTCGGCTTAACAGCCTTGCGAAGCATAATCATGGATGGTAGGCTCAGCGTGGTCACACCCATCATAAAAGACAGCACCACACCAAGCTGCGCTCCTTTTGCCAGCAGAGCTTCCGCAATGGGGATTGTGCCGAAGATGTCGGCATACATGGGAACACCAGCTACAGTAGCGATCACAACGCCCAGAGGATTTCCAGTTCCGAGTACCTTCACGATAAATTCTTCGGGAATCCAGTTGTGAATAAATGCACCGATGCCGACACCAACCAACACATAAGGGGCAACCTTCTTTGCGGTAGATGCCACCTGTTCCCAGGCATACTGTAAACGGTCAGTTATGGTCAATTTATCTTGTGGAATATCCACATTTTTGCCCTTACGGATAAATTCCTCAACTTCATTTTCCAGATGAAGCTTTTCTATCATCGTGCCGCCGATAACGGCAATCACCAGACCGAGAACCACATAGATAACAGCAACCTTCCAGCCGAAGATGCTCATAAGCAACACCAGACTTCCCAAGTCCACCATGGGAGAGGAAATCAGAAACGAGAAGGTTACGCCAAGGGGCAAACCTGCGCTGGTAAAACCAATGAACAGAGGAATGGAAGAACAGGAGCAGAACGGTGTCACCGTCCCCAACAGAGCTGCTATACAGTTTGCACCAATGCCATGAAATCTGCCAAGGATGCGTTTGGTGCGTTCCGGCGGGAAGTAGCTCTGGATGTAAGAGATAATGAAGATCAATACACCCAACAGCACCATAATTTTGATCACATCATAGACAAAGAACTGGATGCTTCCACCCCAACGAGAAGTAGTATCGATTCCAAGATTGCTTAGACCAATTCCGATGACCTCATTGAGCCACTTCATGCCAAGGATTTGATTCTGGATAAACTGCCAGATTGAATGTAAGACTTCCATAGCGAGTCTCCTTTCATATTGATAAATTCAAAAATGTCGATGTATTGTCTTAAAGAAAAGCCACCATTTCAGATGGCTCAAAGTTCTTTCAGACAACAGCTCATTTTTTCTGTTTCTTTACTGGTATTAACTTCCAGCTGTTTCTTTAATAATTCCACGGCATTTTCAGACCCTTGCGGATCAATGGAATAATGTACCCATTTTCCTTCTTTTCTTCCTTGGACAACACCTGCATCACATAATAGTTTCATATGATGCGACAGCGTGGATTGTGAAATATGGAGTTCTTCTAACAATTTGCAGGCACATTTCTCGCCGCTGCGAAGAAGTTCCAAAATACGCAAACGGTTTTCATCGCAAAAAGCCTTAAAGACTTTCGCATTTTCTATATATTCAGATGCCACATATCTCACCTCACATTCATATTTATCGATATGTCTATATTATATTCTTCAAATCGAAGTTTGTCAATATGTTTGCGTAAAAAATAGTTGCTGCCCCTATATCAGAGCAGCAACCACTTGATGTTTAATCCAATGATACATATTCAGTCACGGTTTTCAGATAAATTTCCGGATTACCATTCAGTATCAGTTCCGTATACGCCACCGTATCGTTGTAGATTAGATAGTCCAGCTCAGACCGCTGATACATATTGTCGGCAATCTCATTCTCCACTCCGGTACAATCAATGGAGGACATACTGCCATCAAAAAATTTCAGTTCTACACAACCGGTATCCATATTGAAATTACATGACATAATTTTCATTTCACTTGCCTCCATATTCCTTATCTACTACCGTCTCTTGCTTGGTTTTGCGATTTGCTCTTAGAAAAATATGTCCACAGATTGTTCCGAGAAATCACCTCTTCATAGGTGCGGATTTTTCGGCGGAGATAGTTGTTGTCCTGTTCCAGTTCTGTTGTACGAAGCTGCCCACGGGTGGATCTGTATTGTGCCAACTCTCCCTTCACAGAATCCAGTTCTGCAACCAGGGATTCAACCTTTGCCTTCAAATCAGAAATGGTTTTCTTTGCCTCTTTGAGGAGTTTTTTCAGCTTGCTTTCCTGCTTCTCCTGCACCACAAATTTCTGAGCTGCCGTGACAAGATTTTGAAAATCCTCTTTGTCAACTGCAACCTTAGAAGTTAACGGAAGTGGTTTCATTTCAATCTGCTCCACTGCCTTGATAGAAACCTGCTTTTGCTGTACACGCTCGATACTCTGCTCCAGTTCGGCAAGCTCCTCTTTGCGCTTTTCACGCTTAAACTCCAGAACACTCAGATGCTCCTTGTGTTCGCCTTTCTGCTCCCATTCAATACCATGCTCCAGCATAATCTCCGCAAGAGATTCTTTCTCTTTCTGCACCCAGAGATCACGCTCTGTCAGAGAACGCCCTTCACCGATGATGCCCTGATCGGCAAGTGCCTGTTTCAGTGATACACGGGTAGATAGCCCTCGTTTGCTTCCGGTAGTAAATGGGATAAAGTCGATGTGCAGATGTGGTGTTGCCTCATCCATATGAAGATGTGCAGAGTATACATGAAGCTGTGGATTGCGTTCCAGAAAGCTGTGATAGAACTTATCCAAAATCTCTTTTGCAAGTGCACCATTCTCGCTGGCAGCCCCCATATCATCTTTGTTTCCTACTTGAAAAATCACTTCGTAAAAAGGTTTTTCTTGATCTCCGTTACAGATTTTTTCGTAATAGTTTTCGATGCGGCGGTCTTTTCGTTTTTGCTTGGCATTGTATTCAGCCTGCGCTTCATCAAACAACTCATGGTACGCCTGCTCAATAGGTGTATAGCAATATTCGATGTTCAGATGTGTTCGTGTCTGATCAACATTTTCTGCGATATAGGTGCGGCGATTATGGGCAACTACACCATCACCGGACATTGCACTGATTGTTCGTTTCATCACTATCACCTCCAATTCAGAACTACTTGATCGGGTTTTCTTTTACCGCTGCGGCGGAGGTTTTGTTACTTTTGCCAAAAGTAACGCAAAAGCACTTTCGACAGCCGTTCCGTCCATCAAAAGCTGCTGTTGCGCCCTGCCGGGGGCTTTTCTGCCTGCGGCAGTCCCTCTCGACACCTGCACGGTTTCGCCGGGCGGCAGCTTCCACCTTTCCCTTATCTGCCATTCACAGGAGCGTGCCACGCTCCTGTCTATTGCCGACAAAGGGAAATTTACCATCGGAAACTCTTAGGCACGCCTCGTCTGTCCAAATATTCCAGCCTTGCCTGCTCTCGTTCTTCCTCGGTTGGTGCGGTCTTATATTTCACATACAACTCATGCCGCACCATAGCATCCAGTTTTTCTTCCAGACCTTGCCAGATGTCCTCTGCATAATCATCTTCCTGAACAAGGTGATAATGCAAAAGGTCAATAAACAGATCATAGGGTATTTGTACATTCTTCATTTCCTATCCCTTCCTTTCCGTGACGGTCGTGACGATGGTGACGGTGTTTTACATACCATCAAAATCACCGTCACGACCGACACTATCGTCACGCTTTTTCCGAAACAGGTGTCAGCGTAATCTTTCTCCCTGCATGGGTACGGGTATTTTCATACTGGATATTATGCTCCAATAGCAATCGCCCCGAGTTGACATTCAAATGCTTTGTCAGGGTGTTGGGCTGCATATCAATTTGCAGGAAAGAAACCAGCTCTGTAGGGCTGCCGCACCAAACTTCTGTTACCATCTTTGCTACCGTTTCCAAAACCGGGTTAGGCGGCTCTTTGTGCAGTTCATTTTCCAATCTCTCCAGATTCCAGATTTGGGTCTGCGGGTCTTTCTTCAAGTAAAGGATCTGGTCTTGCTGATCACGCCCCACGACCTTGACAGTAGCATCCAGTCCCGTGCGTTTTTTCTTCTGCATCAGCAGCGAACCATCCGCACATCCCAGCAATCCCGTGGTTCCGGAAATTGTCTCAAAGGAATCGTCTGCCTGCTGCTTCCGGGTGTGGTGGACGGTCAGCACACAGATACCGTGTTGATCGGCAAACTGCTTAATCTTGCCAATGATTTCATAATCACTGGCGTAGCTGTACGCTTCTCCGCCAACTTCCCGAATCTTCTGCATGGTATCAATAATAATGAGATTGGTGTCAGAGTGTTCTCGTATAAAGTTTTCCAGTTGTTCATCCAGTCCATTTCCAATCTTTCCGGCAGTAGTGGCAAAGTGAAGGTTGGGGGTATCCTCTACACCGTACATCATAAACATACGGCTCTGGATACGCTGAAAATCATCTTCCAGCGCAAGGTAGAGAACTGTTCCCTGATGGACTTTATATCCCCACAAATCCTGTCCGGTACTGACATGGTAGGCGATTTGAGCCACCATAAAGGACTTACCGATTTTTGGTGCCCCTGCAAGGATATATGCCCCAGCATAGAGCAGCCCCTCGATAATGGGCGGTCTGCTGGTATAACTTGTCTGGAAAAGTTCTGTCAGGGTAATGGTATGCAGGTAACGAGGATCGGTGAGCCGCTGCATTCTTCGGCACATTTCCTCAAAGCTTTCTTCGGAATTTTCAGTGGGATCATTGATTTTCAGATTGGAAGTGGGTATAATACTGTCAGTGGTTTTTTGAATTGACTGCCTCTCATCTGCGCCAACAGATGTGTTCAGGGCAGTCTTTTCTATTTTATCAGTCATTTTCATTTTCTCCTTTCAGTCCCTGCATGGTGATAGCGATCAGGTCGATGGTAGACAGCAGCTCTTCCGGGATATTCTCTCCCGTAGCGATGCGTTCAAGCTCTGCGAGAATCGCTGCCATCTGGGTTTTCAGGGCTTTGTGAACCCTTGGGTTCGGCTGCACCACCACTTCACGCCCCATACACTTGCGGTAACAGTATTCCTGCTTTGGAAGTCCCGACAGGGCTACTGCTCGGTTCAGTTCCTCCTGCTCTTCCGGTGAAACTCGAAATCCTACAGTAATGCTGCGGAAGCGGTTGTGTTTGTCTACATTTTTTGCTGACATTAAAATCACTCTCCTTTGTTCATGTCATTTAGTTTACTTGCCATTTCTTTTTGCTTGGAAGGGAACAGGTGCGCATATCGGTAAGTGATTTCCACACTTTTGTGACCTACACGATTGGCTATGGCTACTGCTGAAAAGCCCATATCAATCAGAAGGCTAATATGGCTATGACGCAAATCGTGTATCCTGATGCGCTTAACTCCGGCTACTTTTGCTCCTCTGTCCATTTCTCTGTGGAGATAGCTCTTGTTAATGGTGAAAATGCGATCTTTCTTTTTCAGTCCATACTGCATCCCGAAAAACTCCTTCATCTCCTCACAGAGGAACTCAGGCATCTGAATGGTACGGTTGCTTTGTTTGGTCTTAGGTGGTGTGATCACATCCTTTCCATTCAATCTCTGATAGGTCTTGTTAATTTTCACCGTTCCCCGCTCAAAGTCAAAGTCTGCCGGAGTGAGAGCCAACAATTCGCCCTCACGGACGCCTGTCCAATAAAGCATCTGGAAGGCATAGTAGGATATAGGCCTGTCCATCATTACCTCAGCAAATTTCTGATACTCCTCTTTTGTCCAAAACAACATTTCCTTACTTTCCTCACTCCCCATATTTCCAGCTTTCGCAGCCGGGTTGGATCGCAGGTCATAAAATCGTACTGCGTGGTTAAAAATAGCAGATAGTTGATTATGAAGCGTTTTAAGATAGGTTGGGGAATAGGGCTTGTGCTTCTCGTCTCGATAGGCAAGCAGCTCATTTTGCCAGGCAATCACATCCTTTGTGACAATCTCATTGATTTTTCGATTGCCAAAGTAGGGAACGATTTTGTTTTGGATAATGTTGTTCTTCGTTTGCCAAGTGCTCTCTTTCAGCCTTGCTTTCAGGTCATTGGTATAAATCTCAACAAAGGCTTCAAAGCTCATGTTCAAGTTTCCGGAACTCTGCTGCTTGAACTTTTCCTCCCATTCCAGTGCTTCACGGCGGGTGCTGAAACCACGCTTACACTTCTGCTTGCGCTCTCCTGTCCAGTCTGTATACTGTGTGACTACATACCACGAACCACTGTCTTTGTTCTTATATGCCGGCATCTTCTTCCTTCCTTTCTGCTCCATAGAGCCTTTCGTTGAAATACTGACGGTTGAGGCGTCCCGAAACGGTAACAAAACCTTTCGCTTCCAATTCTTCGTTAAGCTGGTGCATAATCTTGTATGCGTGGCTTATTGAAATGTCAAGTTCTCTGGCTACCTCATCTACTCGTATAAATTTCTTTTCCATAAGAATCCTCCTCTCTACATATTAAACAGATTAGTTTAAGTCTGTGTTCTTAGTATACTAAGCAAATTCCGTTATGTCAATAGGCTTTCGAGAAAATATTAAACTTTTTTATTTAGGTTATCTTGACATTCACTAAACATTTATGCTATGCTTGTGTCAACAACTCAAAAGGAGCGAAAGTCTATGGCAATCGGTGAAAGAATCCGTTTTATCCGTAATCTGCGTGGTATGACACAAAAATGGCTTGGTCAGGCTGTGGGGTTTCCTCAAAAGACCGCTGATATTCGCATGGCTCAGTACGAGTCTGGCTCCAGAACTCCCAAAGATGATCTGGTAAAATCTCTTGCAGATGTCCTGGAGGTTTCTCCATTGGCGCTGAAAGTCCCCGATATTGACAGTGATCTTGGCTTTATCCATACTCTGTTTGCCATTGAGGACATTCATGGCATAAGAGTAGAAAAGCAAGGTGAGGAAATACATATCGTCTTTGACGGCAGCAAGCGAACAATGAATGAATCCATTTTCAAAATGCTGTCTGCATGGGCTGACCAGGCTGAAAAGCTCAAAGCAGGTGAAATCAGCAAGGAGCAGTATGACCATTGGCGTTATACCTTCCCGGCAGAGGACACCACCCAGCGTTGGGCTAAAGTTCCCTCGCAGGAACTCAGCGATCTGCTTATCAATGCCTTGAAAGAGGACGCAGAATAACTGAAAAAAGAACGACAAAAAGCCCGTACTGACATCCCATCAGTACGGGCTTACTTGTTAATATGGATATTTGTGAGAAATAAGAAATTATTCTTTACTCACAAACCACTTGAAGCACAGAATAATTGCACTTCAGTGGAATCTTATCAAAACCTTATCAGAACACGGGAACGAAGTCAGGAAAGCCTTGATATTACTGGCTTTTTCGGATTTTTCGTTTTATTCCCACTCAATCGTTCCAGAGGGCTTCGGTGTCAGGTCATAGAGCACACGGTTGACTCCCTTGACCTCGGAGGTGATGCGGGCGGTGATCTTTTGTAGCAGGGCAAAGGGCACATCCTCTACCGTGGCAGTCATGGCGTCCACGGTATTCACCGCACGGAGGATCACAGGCCAGTCAAAGGTGCGCACGCCGTCCCGTACGCCTACGGACTTGAAATCAGGCACCACGGTGAAGTACTGCCAGACCCTTCCCTGGAGCCCGGCGGCAGCAAACTCCTCCCGTAGGATGGCGTCGGATTCCCGAACGGCCTCCAGGCGGTCACGGGTGATGGCGCCCAGACAGCGCACGCCCAGACCCGGTCCGGGGAAGGGCTGGCGGTACACCATGGAATCGGGCAGGCCCAGAGCCTTGCCACAGGCCCGGACCTCATCCTTGAAGAGCATCTTCAGAGGCTCCACCAGCTCGAATTTCAGATCCTCCGGCAGGCCGCCTACGTTGTGGTGGCTCTTGACCGCCTTGACGGTCTTGGTGCCGGACTCGATAATGTCGGGGTAGATGGTACCCTGGGCCAGGAATTCGATGCCCTCCAGCTTACGGGCCTCCTCCTCAAACACTCGGATGAACTCCGTGCCGATGATCTTGCGTTTCTGCTCAGGATCAGCTGCGCCGGCCAGTTTATCCAGGAAGCGATCCACTGCGTCCACATAGATCAGGTTGGCGTCCATCTGATGGCGGAACACCTCCACCACCTGTTCTGGCTCGCCCTTGCGCAGCAGCCCGTGGTTGACGTGGACACAGGTGAGCTGTTTGCCGATGGCGCGAATCAAAAGGGCAGCCACTACGGAGGAGTCCACACCGCCGGAGAGGGCCAGCAGGACCTTCCGGTCTCCGACTTGCTGCCGGATCAGCTCCACCTGGTCGGCAATGAAGTTCTCCATATTCCAATTGGGCTGGGCGCCGCACACACCGAACACGAAATTGGAGAGGGCCTGCTTGCGTTCCTCCTCATCGCTGGGCCAGGGCTGATCACCCTTGTGGTCGGCCAGAAGGACGGGGACATCGTGGTTGTAGATCTCCTTGGCGGCGTCGATCTCAACACCGTCCACCACCCGGTTGGGGCCGCCGTTTAGGATGATCCCCTTCACGTTGGGGAGGGCCTTGACCTCCTCCAGTGTGATATCGTGGGGGTGGATTTCGCTGTAAACGCCTAGAGCGCGGATCTCACGGGCCAGACGGGGGTTTTCCTCGCTGCCAAGATCGAGAATAAGGATCATGTCCTGTTTCATTTTGGTACCTCCACTTCTTGTTGAATGATGCCTCTATCCTACCACAACAGACGCCGGGCCATCAATAGAAAAATAGAAAAAAGGCGGATCTTGCGGGAGAGGAGAAAAGCGGGGGAAGGGCGGCTCAGCGCCGGAGAGCAAAGACGCCAGAACGGGTGGGGCAGAACCGGGGAGACTCAGTCGGACGTGTGACGTGTGTTGTATCTGGCCTGTGTATCCCGGCTCTAAGAAATATTTTGCAATAAAATTGGCGGAAGCCCTTGACAAAGGTAAGTGCGTCTGCTAAAATAACCTCTGCCCTGTGAGGCACAATATGGGGGTATAGCTCAGCTGGGAGAGCGCTTGAATGGCATTCAAGAGGTCAGCGGTTCGATCCCGCTTATCTCCACCATTGAGCGCATATCCGAACCCTACATTGTATGGGGAAAGATATTCGTTCAAACAAAAAGACACCCTTTACCATAACGGTAGAGGGTGTCTTCCTTTATTCTCCGGTGAAACCGTTCGCTTTGGCACATTTCAGCGCACCCAAAATCATTTTGTCCTGCGCCAATGTCCGTTGCTTGATCTCGTAGATAGGTGTCCCACAGTGTCCATCCCATTCCACAATCTGTTTTCTGTCATGGACTACCACACCCTCATAGAGATTTATCAGCTTGTCCAGCGTCAAATCCTTTAATGTCTGCATGATTACCCTGCACTTTCATCAGAAGATTTGTCTTTGATTTTGATACCAAAGAGCAAGGCAAGCTCCACCGTCCACGCAGAGAACCAGGCCACCGTCAGTTCCGATGAAATCATGTGGTCGTGGAAATTGGCAACCAGAACAGCGATTGTGTACCAGAACAGATTGAACATGGAGAAGACTGTGAAAAGAGTACGCTTCTTCACCTTCTTTTTCGGCTTCGTGGCAACTCGCTTGCCGCTCATTGATACCACCCTCACTTTTTCAAATAGGCCGCAGAACAGAACCCGGTATAGGTCACTCGCTTGTAGGTGAACTTGACATAGAGCCACTTTACGCCATTGACCACCGTATAGTAACCATAATTCTTGACCACAGTTCCTTTCGGAATGGTAGTCAAAACCTTATGCTCCGTACCAGCAGCGTTACGAACATTCAGGGAGCTTGCTGTCACTTTGTAGGAGCCAGCCACAGCCTTGTTAAAGGATTTGGCAGTACCGGTGGCCTTGACCTCGGTAACGGGTGCGGGAACAACCGTATCAGGCTCAGGTGGCTTTACGGAAGGAGCCTTATCGTATTCCACATAAGGAATGTGACCATGCTTCTTCCAGGTGCGGGTATTGTACCCGGCTTTGGAGCCGATGTTGCCCACCGCCGTGATCTGCACACAGTTCTTCCACTTAGGCGTACACTCGACAGCCAGACCGTCACCGATGTAGATACCGATGTGGCCGGTAGTCCATACCACCTCACCGGGTTCCATGTCGGCCCAACCAGTGGCAGAAGCGTCAGGACACTTGGTAATCATCTGGTCGGCCCCAATGTCTGGTACACCGTTGGAAGCGTACTTCGCCCCTCCGTAGGTCTTACTCTTGTCGCCGCACCAGCCCCACAGAATACCCTTGATAAGACACACGCAGTCAAACCCAAAGGTGTCCTCGGAAGCGGCGTTAATCATCTTCAAACGGGCCGTAGCTTTGTTGTAGGAATGATTGGTGGTGTACCGTTTCTTGTTGGCCGTAGTCAGGGGTGCGCCAAAACACCCCATGACATACAGCGTCTTATCGTTCTTCGCAATGTCTATGGCCTTACCGACCAGCTCACTTGCTTTCATCATGGCTTACTTGCCTCCCTTGTTATCATCCAAAAGCTCCTGCGTCTTCTGGCTCTGAGTGCCGAAGTAAAATGCAATGATGACGGCATAAATGGTCATGAAGTCCTGACTGATCTGGTTGGTGCAAGCCATAAAAGCGAACACGCCGGTCAGTACAAGGGTCACAAGGGACTTGACGGACAGCAGATTAGACAGACGCTTGATGATAGTTTCCATGGTACTTCTCCTTTCTATTTTGGTGAGTTTAGTGACCCATTTTCGATTTTTACCATAAACTCTCTTATAGGGACGCTCTCTAAGGGGACTTTATAGCAAAAACTTAAAATCATTCACTAAACTCACTATTGGTCACTGAAAATAATTAGTAGATACACTGAAAATGTTCAGTCAAACAGGCTTGTGAAACTCTTCCAGGTCGGAAATGCGGTGGTTAATGACCTTGATTTGCTCTTCAACCACGGGCATACGCTTGGCAAAATTGTTGTGTTCCCGGACTTCACGGGTGAGGTCTTCCAGCTTCGTTTCCGTAACCGCTTGCTGCCTGTCCAGTTTGGCGTTCATGGCCTGAGTGGTCTTGTTGCTGGAATAGATGGTGCCAAGCAGAGCCAGCCCACCCGTGATAATAGCTACAATGATTGCCTCCGTCATTCCACTACCTCCCAAGCCTGAGAATAATCAGTGGGGGAGAAGTTGGTATCTTGCTTACAGAGGTACACTTTCCCGTCCGTGAAGATCATGTACTCACCAGTACGGTACATATCATGTGCGCCCTGAACGGGGACAAAAGGCCGAGCGGTTTCCTTTGTCTTACCATGCAGAGGCCGATTGAAGGTGTACCAGGAGGGGTCGCCGGGAATAAGGCTTGGATAGGAGGCATTGTCGTAAGCCTGATAGCACTCCCAAGTCTGCTCCCACTCATTGCCCAAGCTGTCCCCGGCATGGGTATTATAGATTTCGCCCTTGGCGTGGTTTCCAGCCTCCCAATCAGGGTACAATCCTGCGGCCCTGATTTTCTGGTCATCCTTCGTTACGGTTTCCCCAGCCAGACTTAACTTTGACACATAGATTGCACTCGCCAATGCGTCCAACATCTTCTTATTCATAACGCAAGCCCTCTCTCAATCGCCGCCGCAATAGCGTCTACTTCCTCCTGCTCCGCTTTTCTCTGTATGATTGCCTCCTGCTCTTTCTGGTAGGCAATCTCGCTGATTTCGGTCACTACAACACTCTCTGTACCGTCCAACTCGTCCCTACCTTCTACATGGTACACGGTGCCCTCAATCACGACACCCTGAGCCTCCTGCTCACTACACAGGCCATAGCTGCCGTTATCCTGCTTTTTGACCCAAACAGGGTTCGTAACTGTTGCCAGTACAATTTCTCCTTTGAACATTCGATACATTTCTTTCCCAACCTTTCTTGTTCGGATAGAACCCAAACATAGATTTGAAATACTGATTGGTTCGCTCTTTTACCTTATAACTGTTGCCTCGCATCATGTGGCCGTTATAGCTGTCCACTGAATTGCGAATATCAGCCAGGGTCATTTCACCCATCTGCCATTTTCGGTAAAAAGAACGGAGTTTGCGCCGGATGATTTTGGTAGAAGCCGGGTTCATCTTCAAGATCACCTTCCCCTGCGGTGTGACGATGAACTTGGTCTTCAACCATCGGTAGAAGTCCACCAGAGGAACAACCTTGGTTTTCTTCCAGTTGAGCCGGAGTCCAAGGTGCCGAGTGACCTCTTCCAATCCCAACATACATTCGCCCTTTAGATAATCCAGGTTTTCGTGAATGGCGTAGCCGTCATCCATATACCGGGCATATCCCTCAATCCCCAGGACTTCTTTGAAATAATGGTCAAGCGGACTCGGCAACAACAGAGCATTTGTCTGACTGATCTGACTGCCCAGGCCAAGCCCTACCGGGCCAAAATCCGCAATGAAGCTGTTGTGTAAAGCCCGAATACGGTCATCGTGGAGCCGCCTTTCCGCTTCCGCCAGCAGGGGTTCATGGGGAGCGTCATCGAAGAAGCTCTTGAAGTCATAGATCAAGATACCACCAGCCAGACCATGCTTGCGAAAATGCCGTTCCAAGTGATAGACCATCCGCCGTAAGGCAAAGTCCATTCCTCGGTGCTTCAAACTGGCGGAGTTGTCGTAGATGAAAGAGGCGGAGTAGATTGGCACAATGCAGTAATCACATAGGCATTTCTGGACTGTCCGCTCCGAGATATGAACAGAGCGAATATGCCGTTTCTTGCCACGCTCCATGATGTAGAACTCATGGAAGCCTCGGTGAATAAAGGTGCCATTTCTCAGGGATAATAGGGTTTCAGAGATATTTGGGATAAGATTGCTGATATACCTTTGTGTAGAACTTTTCCAGTACACTCCTTTACAGCACTTTTTCGCAGAGAGATATAGATGCCGGAACGAAAAGACTTCATCAAAATCTCCACAGGCCATACTTCGCTTTAGACGGGCCTCGTCCCTCTTTGCTTTCCTGCGTTGATAACGGATTTCCCTTCGTTCCTCACTCGTCATAAAAAGGGGTTCCCTCCGTACAGTATTATTGTGGGGTACGGGTTCTAACTGCATAGTAGTACCAGCCATGAAATGAGCTACCGTACAATCGCTCACCATGCAAGCAGCGTCCGGCTGACTACATCGGAAGTTCCCGTTGCCGGAAAGGGTATATTTCAAACGATATACCCGGAAGTTTTAGCCTTTCGGCAGGGTACAAGCCCTCCTTCTGCAAAGGGTACTGATTTCACCCAACGGGGTTACTACGACTGACCCATACGAAGTTGCAGAAGCCGAAGGACACGCCATTAGAGTTGTTGGCGTTGTTATTGTTGGCGTTTCCCGAACTGTTCACATTGCAAAAATTGTTGGTGTTGCCGCTATTAGGCGAACGCTCCCACCAGTTGTTCGCAGAACAATAAACGGATGACAGGACTTGACCCATATCTGAAAACTTACACCGGGAGGTCTTTATACCTCTCGCTGTCAGCTTTCTTCACTTTTGCGATCAGCTTCGCTTCCTCTTTGATGTACTCTCCGAACTCCTGCATGGCGTGGTCAATCCACGGGCATTTTTCCGGGTTTTGAAGAATAGCGTCATAGAGTAAGGTCAGCTTTGGACTGAGATTTTGGAGGGCAATATTGGCTTTTGTCAGGCAGTCCCGGCGCATTTGCGCTTCATGCTGGTTTCTCGGATAGATATTGTTTGCCGCCCGAACCTCGTCATGAACCGTGGTAGCAAGAGCCATGAGCTTGTAAAGGAGATAAGGGCCGTACCGCTTAGGAGCCTTGGTGACAACGGAAAAAGTGTGAGCTTCCAGTTTTCTTGCGGTTTCGATGAACTGCATTGGGCTTTCTCCCCGTTTAGATTTGATGACTGACATAATTACCCTCCTATACCGCCCCTTACGGGGCGGGATTTCGCAGATATTGGATTAAACGCAGAAGCCGAAGGACACGCCACGAGAGTAGCTGGCGCTGTAATTGCCGGCGCTTCCCGAACTGTCCACATAGCAAAAACCGTTGGTGCCGCCGCTACGAGGCGAACGCTCCCACCAGGTGTTCGCAGAACCGTTGACCTTCTTAATTCTGGTGTTCCCGGCCTTGTACCAAGCGTACTGTGCACCCTCACCGGCTACCGAGTAAGAGGTCGTGCCAAAAATCTCAATTTCGGACAACAGAAACAGGTCATCATTGGTGGTCTGCGTACCGCTGGAACTTCCGCCACCAGTGCCGGATTTTTTCTTGACGGTCTTGATGACATTCCGAAGAGCTGCCGGAAGTTGGCCCTTATAGGTAGCCATTTTGGTTCTCATGGCAGAGCCGTTCCAACCTCCGGTATTGGTGTTACTGCTATTCATCTGTTCCGTCTGATTGAGGCAGTCCACAAGCTGGAATGTCATGGGAGCCTTACCACCAGATACTTTATCGTCATGGTTAAAATCAATAATCTGTACCTCGTAGTTAGTTCCGCCGATGTTTACAGTCTTTGTATCTCCCACCTTGAAGAATTTTTCCGCCATACCCAGGCGACCACAAATCTCAATATCTTCCCAATCGGTATCGTTCAGGGTAGCTCCGATCTCGAAGGGATAGACATAGACGATACCAATGACTTCCAGAGTCCAAGTCCGAGTTTTCTGAGAGCCGCCAAAGGTGTACTTAATACTCCAATCGCCCAATTCGGCAGGGTAGAGAACCGCTTCACCACTGGACACCTGAGCGGTCAGGACTTTACTCCTCTTACTCATTGTGACCTGGGTTCCGTTGTCTGCGATCACATGAACCTCAGCGGGAGAACCCTTCTGACTTAGGGCATACAGAGCGTCATTTACCGTAGGGTCTGCCTGGGTCAGTTCCAAGGCCGCTTTCGTGGTATCATTCAGCAAATTAGCTTTATTCAAAGCGGTGCCGATTTCATTGCACCCGGCGTTTTCCCCGGTTGTATCGGTATTCAACTGCACATCAAGGTAGCCTTGTCCGGCGAGAAGCTGTTCCCGCCATGCTTCAAAGGTTTCGGGCATATCAGAAGGGGCTTTGATAATGCTGGACTTTCCATTGCCCTTGATGCTGGTGTCTTTCATGCTATAAGTTCCTCCTTATTGTCCACAATACATCGTCCCGGAATAGCGGAACGCTGCGGTTGTCTGTGTAATTCGCTGGTCAATTATCCAAAGCAAAAACTCCATGTCATTTGCCGTCTGATAGGTCAATTTGTCCAGAGAGTTCGGCACAGACGGAGTATTGTCCGGCAGAGAGAGCTTTGCCCTCAATTTTGTCAGACAGCTTAGGAGATTTCTTACCTGGCTCTGTGTTGGGGTATCTCCCATGGCCCAATCTACCTTCGGGACAATGGAGCTATCATGAATGTCCAGCTTTTTCATTTGCTCTACCAGATAGGCGATTGCCTCTCCAAGCCGGTTGAAGTCCGTGTAGTTATAGGCACCTTTCATTCCGGCCAGATATTCAGCTTTTTCCTCAGCGGTGAGGGCGGCAAGCCCTCCCGTGAGGATTTTATTCTTTAGGGTATAAACCCGGTCTACATCGGCCTGTGTGCGGTTGTAGACAAGCTCATTGATAATACTCATATCAAGCCTTTCACCTTCATCTTTCCGCTCAGAGAGCCGTTAAAGGAGATTTCATCCACCAAGATCAGAGCGTCCATTTCATTGGTGTATCGGGTTTGCAGACCAATAATGTCGCCTACCTCCATCTCCGGGTTTCCACGATAATCTGCATCATAGGTGTTTCGCATTTGTAGATAATTCTTTACATGGTTTGCCAGAGCAAGGCACATACTGTCATTGGTGATTAAGGGATTTTCCTCCTTGTCTACCTCTCCGGTGAGAGCTACGGGGTAGGAAACGACCACCGAGTTCTCCTGCAAAGTCCGTCCGGTAATAGTTACGGTTTTGGTGCCGGAGGATAACACCAAATCCGCAGCTCTGGCGTAAATGTTGGAAGATACCAGCGTTCCGCCAGATACATTGATCTGAATATCTTGTGCAAGACCAGAGAACTCAACATGAAGCTCAGTTTCGGTGGTCGTTTCCTCGTAGAGATTGGTGGTACTATCACTGGCAGCGTAGGAGTACCGGGCCACGGTGACAGCTCTTAACTCGTCAATTTTGGAGATCGCCTGACTATTCTCTGCGATAGAAGAGAAATCCAGAGTGAAGTCAGTTTCCCGGTAATAGACCTTACTAACCCTCATTCTCCGATAAGGGAGTCCGCTCAGAAAAGACACCTCAATTTTGGTACAGTCAATCGCCAAGGAGGAAGACACAAACACCTCCACTGAATTGACCGGAACCGTCTGTGTGTCCAGCAGAATAGTGTCCTTGTAATACTTCACCTGAATAGAAGTGGGATATTCTTCCATAGGCGTATCAAAGCGGATAGCGACCACAGGAAGGTCATGTGACACATCAAAGGTTTTGGTAAAGACCGGGGCCATTGTAAATGTCCCTTCCGCATTGGTCATGGCTTCGCTGATATATCCTCTCCCATTGGGGTCATCATCAGGGATAATCACCTGATTACCGCCGTCCAGCGTCCACCGGTTCAACTCAAATACGGCATAAGTGTTCTCACTGGTATTGCCCTTGTCCACCGTTCCCCACTCGCTGTACCAGAGATGGCCGTTGTCAGCCCACTGGCCGCTGTAAATGCCAGTCACAGTCACACCGAAGGGTTTGATATGGATGATGTTGTCATCGTCCGTAAACAGGCGGCAACGGGCCGCATGAGCGATTAACTGCAAGCAATTCATGTGTGTGTCGATGGGAAGAGCCGCCGTAGTGAACATCTGCTTCAAGCTCTCGTCAATCTCCCATGGGTGTGTTCCCTGTTCCGTCATGGTCAAATCAGCGTCCAACAGAACTTCTTCTGCCATGGCAAATAGGCTTTTAGAACCAAGTTTGCTTTTGTAGAAGGTTTTCGTCAGACTTCCAATCAGACCGGTTCCGGTAAAGGTTGTTTGGTTATCCTTGGTAGTGGGCTTGCCGTTCAGCACATACCTGTCAGATTTAATCCACTCCACAGAGCCGTCCGGCAGCTCATAGCCGAATTGGATTTCAATGGGAGAGTTCTTATCCACATAAGCGTAGATGCCAGCCGGATTATCGGGGTCATAATTGTGTTCGTAGTCAATGATGGTGAACTCCATCGTTTCAGTTGGCAGTCTGCGGCTCAGAGGGTCAACATCATGCTTTTGTTGGGTGGAAATAATATCCTTGTTCACAAATTGCTTATTCAGGCCGTACAGAACCTCTTCCAGCCTGGGCCTCCGATATGGCAGAGCCATGTCGAAGGTGATCGTCACCTTGTCTACCTGGGCCGCTCTCGTGTTTATCACAACCTCTACGCCGGTCACAGGTACTACTTGGGTATCAACCAGGGCATTGCTCAGATAAAACCTTGCGGTGATCTGCAAGGGCCATTCCTGATACCGGGTATCAAAAGTCAGCGTCAGACCGGGGAAGGTGTGGGGAGTAGAGAACTGCCGGGTAATAACTGCTGGGGTGCTGAACGCTCCCTCAGCGTCACTCATGTGGTTGGACGCAAAACCGTCCTGCACCGTTCCACTGGTGGGAAGAATGAGAGCTTTACCATCCAATGCCCACCTATTTAATTCCAAAACGGCATAGGGACTCCCATACTGATAAGGATAATCCACCGTTTCAAATTCAGAAAAAGGTAGCTCCCCATTGCTTACCCACTCACCGTCCGTTGCGGCTGTTGTGTCCACATTTCCGAAGGTAATACGGACATAGGAGCGGTTGCGAAGGAGGCCACGCATACTCAACTTGTAAGCGTTACTTACAGATTTCATATCGGCCCTCCTTTACAACGGCTCTCCGCAGTCAATGAGATTAACTTTGCAGTTAATGTAATCAATGGGAAGTTGCGTTTCCGGGTCAAGATGGAATGGCTCTGCCGTTCTGTCACCGGGGTACATCTTCCGGGTAGTCCATGTGTTGTTCACCATGTCCGGGTAAGTGACCATCACATAGAAATTTCTAAATTCTTGCAACAGGCTCGACCACTGTTCCGCAGTCAGATAAGCCCATTCCAGATTGTCGATTTTTTGCTGTTCACGGCCTACCACCTGACCTACCACCACAGCATTTGCGTTTCTGGCGGAGTCCACGATGGTAGCGGTCATGAGGTTAAGCCCCCTGCGGGGGCAAGGATATTCACGACCATTGATCTTGATAAATGCTGCCATATCCTTACCCCCTTAGTAGGCGTTGGCAAAGGCACCACTGTTCACTCGGACACCTCTGCTCCGGTTGTACCGGTCATAAGACCGGCCAATTACATCATCACCGATGGACACAGACAAATCCTTGTCCTCGATGATATTCATGAGTGCATAGATAGCGGCGATCACACCATCATTGGCAACGGACACGCCAGCGGAAATACCTTCAACTATCTGGTCGTTATTGGCAACAGCGGTACGCCGTCCCATGGCACCCACCATCTCGGCCCCAGCCTCTCTCGCAATGAAGAGTTGCCCTTCATCCACAAAACCGCCCTCAGCCATATACTGAATACGGTCTACGCAAATTTCACTGAAATAGCTCAGACTAATACCGGTGAATTTCGATACCTTGTTGATTTGACGGATAACATTGTTGAGTGAGCGGATGGCATTGTTCATGCCTCTTTCCATTGCGTTCAGAGTAGAGTTCCACTGGATGATAGCGGTATTGGTCATGCCTCTCCACATGGAACTCCATCCCTTCGGGAAGGTGGTCGTAAAATCGTCCATGCCAGTGGTCATCTGCGTTTGGAAGTCCGTGAAGCCGAGAAGCGTATTTGTGCGGAAAGTAGTAAAATCCGTGTTCATGGTGTCCAAACCGGTCTGCCACTTCTGCACAACCCCGTCTACCAGCGTATTGAAGTTGGTGTCAAGGGTGGTCTTCATCTGCTCCACATTGGCTTGAATGAGAGGCATTTTATTGGTCATGCCGGTGGAGAAGCCAGTCACAAGCTGCTCGCCGCAGACTTGCAGATTGGTAAAGATGCCAGTTGCCAGATTTGCCGTGCCGTTTTCCTGCGTCAGAATACCAAGCTGCTCCATGAGAGCGGCATACTGTGTCAGCAGGGTTACAGCGGTTTGCAGTTCCGGGTTTGCAAGCCGCAGTTCGTCATTCAAGCTCTTAGTGTCCGTGTAGATGGTGTTCACATCATCAGCAAAGTCACCGATAGGATTACCGGCAAAGAGCTTCTGGAAGCCGCTCACAATGCTGTCCCAGGTGATACCGCCCATAGAGTCGGTGTAGGAACCGATTTCTCCGGCAAAGGCAGACATGAAATCTACGAAGTCGGACATATCCTCGGTAAGCTGAGGGAGAGTGCCGTTTAAGCTGCGAAGGGATGGTGCAAGATTGAAATTCAGTTCGTCAGCCACAGCTACAAGGCTTTCCGTGAACAGTACAAAGGCCGCAGCAAGTTCGACCAGAATAGCAGTACCCAAGCCTACCGCAATGGGTAAAAGCCCCACAGAGGCCACCGTAGCCGCTCCGAGAGCCGCTGTCACAACACCGATACCTACCAGTAGAGCGGTGCCAAGACCAATACCAGCCGCAATCGTTTCTCCGTTGTCAAGAACCGGTTGCCATGCTTGACCGATCTCGTCAAGCCCTTTGCCGATAGCCCATACCTCAATGATGAACAGGCCAGCGGCTACGCCGAGTTCTAACAAAATGGCGGTTCCGATACCAATATTCAAAGCAATCGTTTTGCCGCCAGTTCCCAGGGCATACGCCGCCAGACCTACACCGGCCAATAAAGCGGTTCCAAGCGCAATACCCGAAACTACGGTTTCCCCATTTTCAAGTACCGGTTCCCATGCTTCTCCTACCTTTTCCAATTCAAAGCCCATAATGGCTATTGCTCCGGTAAAGATAATTGCCGCCGCAGCAACTTCGGCAATGACTACCACACCAAGGCCGAGGTTTTTCGCCAGAGATTTCAATTTGGGGGAGAGCTGGGTACTAACGGTAGTATCAATCGTTCCCGTAGCATTGGAGAGTGTGTTCATAGCGGTAGTGGCATTGCCCAGGTTAGAGATACCCTTCAACTTGGAAAATACATCAAGAGCGACTACCAAACCACCCAGGATTTCCAAACCGCCAATAATCAGAGCTACCTTGTCCACACCGCTCCAATCGCCTTGCTTGATAGCGTCCCAATTTGTAGCAATCTCACGGATGATGGTGGTGAAGCCTTGAATGGCTACGCTCCATGCCGCCAACTTGATATTTCCAGTGAACACGCCGATACCAATGGCGATATTGGTCAATCCTCGGATGACAGTTAGGGCATTTTCCGCATTGACACCATTCTCCGCAATGTCGCTGATACCAATGACGATCTCACCGATACCCTGGATAACTTTCAGCGCACCGCCGACCTTCAAACCGCCGAGCATAATCAGAGCGTCCCCCACCATACCGGCAAAGGAACTAATCATACCGGCAACATTCTGGAAGGTAGGGCCGTTGTCCAGGAAATCTTTCAGATACCTTTCAAATTCCTTCAAATCAGCGAGGAACATGGACAAGCCGAGAACTTTGAAGTCCAGTTTGAAGGCAAAATTCTTGGAGTTCAGTTCTTTCAGAAGTTTCAAGGCCGCTAAGAAATCTTTGGCGACCTTCCACGCCAAAATACCCGCCGCAATACTGGTCACAGTGGAAAGAACACCTTTCAGGTTTTCTTTCAGTTCGTCAACCTGGGAATTGATGTTCTCAAAAATGCTCTCGTCCCACAGTTTACCGATGTCAAACTCACCCTCGTAGCCTCCACCGGAAACACCGGCACCAGCTCCCCCGGCTCCCTGATTAGGATCAAAAACATTCAGCTCGTCAAAACCAGCGGTGTACTGTTTCAGCTTCTTTGCGGCACCCGCAGCGTCACCAAGATTATCAGCCATATCCCCGGCAGCGGAGGCACCAGAACTGACTCCGAAATCCACCGGCTTCAAGTCAATGCCAAAGAGCTGTGCCAGAGCCGCAATCGCTTCCCCAATCAGCTCCACAAAGGCTTGCACATAGGGTAAAACCTTCACCAAAGCAGGAAGAAGGAAAGAGCCAAAAGCCTGGGATAGAGAGGTGAGCTGTTGACGCAGGGTTCTCATAAGACCTTCTGCGGTAGTCATCTCACGGGCATAAGTGCCAATCAAATTCTGTGCCTTGGCTTGGTCGATCAAGGTCAGATACCGCAGATAGGACTTCAATTCCTCGCTTGCGCTTTGAGTGCTGTACGCAATACCGTAATTTGCCGCCGTGATCTTCAACTGAGAGTCCACGATGGTGAAACCAGCTCTACGGATGGGTTCAACCTCACCGGCAATAGCAGAGCGCACAGCAACGGCAGCGTCTTCAAAACTCTTGTAAATGTCGTTGTAACCGGCCCAAATATCATAAGTCAGCTCGGTATAGTTCATAGCCATAGCCGCAGCGTCCTTCTGTGCGACACCGAAGCCTTTCAGCATAGTGCCGTAGATGGAAGCATACTGCATGAACTGTTGAACATTGATTTTCAGCTCAGAGTTTAGACGGTTAATCCACTTGTAATTTTCTTCTGCCTCTTCGCCAAAAGCTCGACCAAAGCGGTACATGATACCTTCCCATTCGGAAGCCTGATACATATATCCGGCAAGTGCGGCACCAATTCGATTAGAGGCGTAGAGTACCGTGGAAAGTTTGATGCCTGTGAGAGCATTAGACCACGCTTTAGTACCAGTAGTGGCCCGGTTTACAGAATTGTTGTACCGGTCTGTGCTGGCAATCAACCTCTGTATTCTGGACGGAAAAGCGGAAAATCCATTGGACACCTTCTGCATTTCATCTGCAAAAGGCTTCATAGCGGCGGCAAGCTCCTTCATCTGGCGAGTGAACTTGTCAACATCTGCTTTTTCCAACTCGTCAATCAGTGCCGGGAGTTTTCCGAGCTGATTGATGAAGGAAGTCATGTTGGCTCTTCCAAGCTCAGACAGAGGACGCAGACCATCTACAAGGGTTCTGATCTTGTCCCCGTCCGTCCACCTGACATTTTTCAGGGCGGCATTGAGAGCGTTAAGCTGATTGGGGATAGAACTGGAAATCTTGACCCCTCTGACCTGTTCCAATGCTCTCAGGCCGGAGGCAATCTGCGTCAACTTCCGGGACATATCACCACTGTTCAGGCCGGAGAGAGCGTTCTTCAATTCCCGAATACTCTTGCTGGTGCTGTCAAGCCCTTTGACGCTGCTGCCGGTCACAGACTTCAATCCGCTCAGGGCCTTTTTCAGATTTTCAAGTCCGGTTACGGCTCCTGCACTGTTCTCTTGGATTTGAAATTCCAAACCCTGAATTTCCACATTATCAGCCATTTACGCCACCACCTTTCTCCTGAAATTTCTTATTGAACGACATAGCCAATGCTTGAAAATAGGCTTTCGCCTTTTCGTCCTGCTTCTCCCGTTTGGCCTGTTTCTTTTCCTCCTTCTGCATGGTGTTCAGCGCAAACGGCTGATCGGGATAAGGCACAGCCTTAGTGCCTTTTTTCGCAAAAGCTCGGAGGATGGGGGCCAGATTGCCAATCGCCTGATAGATATACATTCCTTGCAACCACGCATCTTGATTTTTCAAATCTTGCCGGATTTTTGCGGCCTTGCGGTAGTATCTGACAAGCTCACAATCTCCGTCCCAATATTGTTCGGCAGTCATACCGATTGCCAAGTAGAAGGGGAATACTTCATAAAACTTTTCCGTGTAAGCGAAACGGGGAGCGGGGCGAACTACGCCACCGCCCCCTCGTTCATCGGACTGCAACCCGCTTACCAGTTGGCAGTCCAGTCCATGTTTCCCTCGCCGCCCTCGTCAGGAGTAGGCTCTTCCATCAGAGAGAGAATGGGTTCGTTATACATTTCTACCAGCTTCGGCAGAAGCTCGTCTTTCCGGGGCAGACGGGCATAAATGCGGTCAATGACCTCTCTCTTTACGAAGCGGTGCCGAGCGATAAATGCACCGGCAAACAGAGCCGGGAGCATGGTCATGGGCTTGCGGTCAACATCGTCCGCAATGAAGCCCTGCTTCTCCATGATCTCTACGGTCTTGCGGGTATATTCCAGCGTATAGCTCTCGCCGGAAACAGGGTCTTTGATTGTCAGCGTCTTAGCCATGATAAATCCTCCTTATCGTCAGGCCGTTGTGATTAGGTATCAGAGAAAGTGATGGGGGTAGACGGGGCAATGGAAATGTTCATGTCCACAACCTCGTTTACACCGCCGCCCACGGGGAATACGGACAGTTGGCCCTTAAAGGCGAACTTGCCATTGGAACCATCAGGGGTGACAGCATTACCAGTCCCGGTTCCACCAAACCAGACGGCATAGCTGTCTTCCTTACCTTCCAGCTCTTTCAGCTTCTTAAAGGTAGCCATGTCGTAGTTTGCCGTGAAGGACAGGCCATCAAGGGACTGAATACCGGCAATATAGGTCTGCATATTGTCGGATAGTGTAGTGGTTTCTAACATTTCGGGTTCGCCGCCAAGGTCGGGAAACTCCTTAATGTCACACAACTTGGAATAGGTTTCATCACTATCGCCTTTCTTCATCAGAAAGACCTTATAGGTGCTAATCGCCATTTCAACTTACCTCCTGTAAAGATTTGTACCGTCTGTTTCGGCCCGATACCGAGCTACAAGGCGGTAGATACTTGCGTTCTCTAAGTTGGGGATGGGGGACAGGGAAATGCGGGTGAAATTACGCTGGTACATAAGATCATCAATGACCTTCATGATGTTCCGGCATTGGCTTTTCTTGCTGGTCGATTTATTGGAATAGACATTTACCTCATACATCAGCGTTGCGAACTGCTCTTTGTCGCTGGTACTCAGGTGTTCCAGAGTAGGGTAATTGTCTTGTTCCACGATGCTCACATGAGGAAAAGCGGATGGAGCTTTCACATACTCGCCGCTCACATCAATACCAGGAAAAGTTTCCCGGAGGGCTACCGCAATCGGTGTGTAGATTTGACTCTCCACATCAATCATCGAAATACCTCCTTTGCCAGTCCGGGCAAGATACCCTCCAAGTGTTTTACGGTTTCATACATGGACATATTGGCCGGATTACCTTGGGTGATGACTACTTCCTTTCCGTCCTTTTTAGTGTGAATAACACCATTAGTACCGGGTTCTCCGTAGTAACCCCAAGACGGCTGCTTACCGTGACCTACCCCATATTCTCCACGGCGCATACCATGTTCTGCGGCTTCCGGGTGATTATCCGGGTAAGTCACGCCGGTGCCGAACTCGATGAAGAGTACCGATGCCCCCACAGCAACCACGGCTCGAACTCCGGCCCCTTTCTGCTCCACAGACACAGACACATCATTGGTGCCGTCATACGCTGCCTTTGCGAAGTTGGCGGAGGCTACCGATAGACCTTCTTGCGCCAATCTGTCCAATAGAACACTTGTCTTCGCTTTCAACCAGCTTTGATACCGGTTAATCTCTCGAATGGCGTTGTCAATACCGGCTACGGACAAAGGAATTTTGATGGTCTTCACGATACCGTCACCTTGCTCACAGCGTAAGAGATGGAATTGAGGCTCCTTGCAACACGCTTCACGATGTAGTCATAAAGAGGATTTCCGTCATCGTCATATTCAGGTGATTTGTCGATGAACAGGACGGTATTTTCGTCAATCGGGCAAGTAAGATCGTCCGTGACAATCACCTTGTCATAGGAGATGAAATTGCCAAACTGTTCCACCTGAGCTGAACCGGTTGCGGCGGAAACATTGTCCCGCCGTTTCACGGCTTCTTTGTAGACCACACGGGTATCGCCCGTTTCATGACCCTCTTCATCCTTTACCGGCTCTTTTCTGTCATACAGCAGATACCAGTAAACAGATTTGTTACGCTCCATGACTCTCATACCACCGGCTCCTTCCCGATAAGGCTGGCACAGGGGACAATCTCACGCAGTAGCGTAGGCGGAACATCTCCGTCCTCATAGGAACGAGAAATACCGTTCTCGCTGTGTGCCGTTTCTCCCTCAGCCCCACGCTTGTTCACCAGATAAGCGGCGATTTCCACTTGATTGTAGGCATATCGGTCTGGAACCACGGTCACGGTATTGTCGAAGGGATAAGCCCGTTTCAGGACTTTGTTTCCAGCGATAGAAAGGTAGGTGGAAAGTACACTCTCGTCCTTCTCGCCGGTCATAGCTTTCAGCATGGTCAGCTTTTCAGTATCGGTCATGACTTTTCACCTACCTTTCCTCCAATTAGCCGCCAGCTCCGACTTCCTTGGTATTCACGGGATTGGACTCGTCATTGGCAATGAACACGCTCCGGCTGTACTTGGGAGCGGTAAAGCTCTGAGCAATGCCGGTAAACTTGCCGTGATACCACTCAGGGCCATGGTCAAGACCAATCTGGCCGAAGAGCTGATACTTCTCACCGGCACCGATCTTCGCCAGAGGCTCCAGGAAGAAGTTGCCCTTTCCGGGGACAGGCTGGTACACGGGAGCGATCACATTCAGGTTCAGCAGCAGAGCCGTACCAGCGGGAAGACACTCGCCCAGGTACAGATACACCACGCCGATGGGAGTGACTACACTGGACAGGGCGATACCGTTGATCTCACGGGCAGCGGGAACCACAGTCAAGCCGTTCTGAACAGCATCAGCATTGATCTGGAACAGCGTGGTAGCATCACACCACAGGCACAGGCCATCGGTGGGAGCATTAGCACCGTAAATCTTCTTCACCATGTCAGCAATGTCCCACAGGCCGAGAGGCTTGCTGGACATGGCCTTGGTGTTGGTGGTAATCGCCTCCACCAGTCCACGGGTCTTGTTGATGGTGGCATCAGAAGTGGCCTTGTTGAAGGTGCCCTGAATAAAGGTAAACTCAATATCTCGGTTGACCTTCTGCATCTTCGCCGCCACCTGGAAGTCCAGCTCATTGATGGGATTAGCCTGCTGGTTGGCAACATTCAGGCCAGACAGGGTGCCCATGTTGGACTGCTTGGCATAGGAAATGCCTACGGCCTCCATGAAAATCTGAGTCACATTGGTCTTCTGAGTGCGGGTAATCACACTTGCCTGCGGTGCCGTCAGAGAAGCGGTTTCACTGATAGCAGGCTGCTCGCCGCCGCCAGTGGTGTACTCCTGGCCGGTCACAAACTCGACATGATTAGTAGTCTTGGCCCTGCCGCCGATGATGGAGGACAGGGGACAGCGGGTATTACCCTTATTGAAGAGCATACCGGAGTAATTCAGTACCCCGAAACTGGTAGCCAGAGTGTCGGACATAAATCAATCTCTCCTTTACTGGTTATTCACCCTTGGCTTCGGCCTCAGCCTGGGCTTTCAGGCGTGTATAGTAGGCGACAGCGGTAATATCACCGTTCTTCTGCGCCTCTTCGATCTTCTTACCGTAATCTACGGCATCCTCGGTGCCAGAGCCGGAACCGGCACCCGCACCGGGCTTAGGGGTCTTTTTGATTGCGTCAGCTTTGACCTTCTTCGCATACTCTTCGAGGAACTTGCTCTGGTTGGCAAAGACCTTAGCACTATCGCCGTCAGCCAGGGCCTTAGCGGTTTCCTCAGCCAGGGCCTCGTCGTAGCCTTGGGCTACAAACTTGGCTTTGTACTCAGAAACGGTCTTGCCCTTACGGAGATCGGCAAGCTCCTGTTCCATCTGAGCCAGCTTGTCAGCGTCTTCCTGCTTCTTCTTTTCCTCTTCGGACAAAAGAGCATTGTGCTTCCGCTTCCACTCAGCGGCCTCAGAATTGGCCTTGGAAAGAGCGTTCTTCTGCTTTTCCAGCTCTGCGGAGTTGTCCTCGTACTCAAACCCTTCCAGAGCGGCCAGCTTCTGCTCAGGGGTCATGTTCGCATACCCCTCAATCTTGCTGGTGTCAATCTTTGCCATAACAAATACCTCCTGCGTTTAACAAGGCTGTTCACTCAGCACTATTTTCCGTTTTTGGTAGGGTTTTCTCCCCTTGCGATTAAGGTCTTCCCTGACCATTCAAAGCCTTGCGGCCTTAAAACCAAAAGAAAAAGAGCTACCGGCAAAAGCGTTTCCGCTCTTACCGATAGCCCGTAGTGGCTGTTACCGTCATCTCTCTATGACGGCCTCATATTTCTTTTTACTGGCGGTTTCCCAAACCACCACTTTGCCGTTTCTCACGGCAATCTCTACTCCCTTGCCACGAGAGAGGATTTCATTGATCTCCTGAACTGCCTTTGCTGTCAGGTTCACTACCGGATTCATCCCCTTCACTCTCCCTATTATTCTGTTGCTTGGCGGCAAACTCCGCCGCCTTTTTTCTCCTGCTCTTCCGCATACTCCATGCTCATTTTGTAAGCAACCTGGGGGTCAGAGAACATTCCGCAATGGATAAAGGCCAGAACCGGAGCAATTTTAGGATTGTTCAGCATGGTAATCAGCACATTAGCCTTTTCCGAGATATTCTCATAATTGCGGCGAGTGAAACGAATTTCAATAGCAGAGAGCTTCAAGCTCAGATCGCTCAAGTTGTCGCAGATGCGAAGAAGGATTTTCAAAAACTCCTTCTCTGACTTCTTAAACATCAATTCGCTGTCCTTAGCTCTTGCCTCTGCCGCAGACCAACCATCTCGCATGATGACGGCAGAACCGGTGTCGCTGGTGGAAGAACCGCCATTTCGGTTCGGCATACCGCAGATCGTGAGAACTGTATTATACATACTGTCCACAAGGGTCTGCGTTTGCGTCTGGTTCAGTTCAGCAGTCAGGTACTCAATCTCAGCCTTAAACTGAGGGTCAATGTCTTTGTACTTGATTGCGCCCTCTTCCCGCAGATCACGATAATCCGAAGAAGAAATATCGACATTGTGGAAAAGCATAAGAGCCTGAACAAACTGCTCTACGCCGTCCAGTCGATTAGACTCCACATTATTGATTGCGTCCAGAAGAGGGAGGACGATTTCAAAAGCACCCAAACGGGCTTTGTTTGCCGGGTACTCAATGATGGGAATACCCAAATACTGTTCCTCGCTCCGCCTGATTGCCCAAGTGTTTTCCACCTCATAATAGTGGTCGGCGGTGTAACAGCTAAAGACCAACACTCCATCGTCTTTCAGGATATATTGAACACCCATCATGGCGGGATTGCCCAAGGCCGTGGAATAGACCACAAAGGAATAGCGAGGGTCAAGCGTGAAAATCTCAAACGGAGCTTCGTCCTCTTCCACATCAGCCGCACCATCGGGAAGAACCATGCGGTAGGAAGTTCCACAAATGTGCGACCAATCAGCCAGCTCCTTATCCTTTGCGGCCTTATCCTCAGACAAAGCATAATCATTGAGCTGCGTGATTTTCTTGGCAATTTTCTCGTCATCCCCACGACTGACATACTGGACAGGCTCACCCATCAGATAGCCAACCTTGAAAGATACGATTTCATTGGCTCGGTTCTCAACGACTTTGTTATTGATTTCAGGCCGAACTTCTTTCTTTCGGTAAAGAACCGGCTGATCTCCCTTGTAGTATCGGTACAGATAACTAATATCTGCCTGGTTCATGAGGTGAATGAACAGGGCCTTTTGCAGAACATCAATGATGTTATTATCGTTGATTGCGGCCACATCGGTATAAATCACCCTGCGACCAAATAACGCTCTGCCTCCCATTCATGTCACCTCCTATCAAAGAGCCATTTTATCATCTTTCATGATAGCATAATATCCAATGCTTGTCAATGAATAACTCTTTATAATACCATTGGATATTCTATTTTTCAACATGGCCGCTTGAAGATTTCGATTTTCCCTCCGGCCAGCATACGAATTTCGTTTTCCAGAAGAGCCAGGGAGTCAGGTGCGTCATCGTGTGGAACCTTGCCGCTTCGGGTATAGGTGGTCAGCTCCTTCATGAAATTCCAATACTGACTGCCTCGTTTATAAGTGGCCGGGTGCTTAAAATAGAAGTTCTTCTTGATGTTGTCGGAGGCAAATTCAATTCGAGTCTGTTTATTTGAAATCGTCCGCTTCGTTCTGATACCGATGGAGTACCCTTGCTGCCGAATGATTTCTGCCACATCACGGGCATAATATTGACCTGCATTGTTGGCCTCAAAAGTAGCAGAAGCGACCCTGTTGGAGATCAGGCACTTGGCACACTCCGGTTTTGTTACCTCTGCGGGAGCGTCATCAAAGACCACATCGACAATATAAACCTCGGTGCCGTAGATGACGGCCACCGGGAGGGAGGTGGAGTCCGAACCACTCTCAGCAGTATCGCCTACGGCAATGATGGTGTCCGGCTCCCGGTCAGGAGGCAGCTCAAAGAAATAATTCAGTTCATCCTTGTTGAACAGAAGACCCTTGGCCTCAAAAGGCTGTTGCTGGAACTCACTCTCAAACTGCTCGGCGGATAAAAGTTCCCTCTGCTCCCGGAAATATGCCGTGGTAAAAATCTTCTGGCCCTCTCGCTCATACTCATAATTACTCTCGTCCGTGATTAGATCGAGAGCCGGAATTTCAATGGCTTTCCAAGGCCAATTCTCCTGCGCCGCATATTCCTGGACACGCCCAATAGGGTCATAGATGGAGTATCGAGTACCAGTGAATACCATGGGCGTACCCTCAATGGCTCGGCCCATAATATCGCCGGAAATCACTTCCCATTTATCATCAAGCCGCTGGCGGTTCTTTGCCTCTTCACGACCCTCCACACAGTCATCCAGATAAAGCACATTCGTAGCCTCGGACAAACCTACCTGACGAGCATCAATGGAACGGCACATGATAGTAGGGAACCGGGACTTGGATTTGAGGTTGATGATCTTCGTGTCCGCTCCGGTCTGCACCAGACGGGCATCCGGGAATACATCATAGAATAGATACTCATTCGGAACTATCAGATATTCTAAGCACCCATTATAGAAGCTCTTTACAAGGTCATCACCGGTTCCCTCCATCAGTGTAGAGCGGTCAGGGAATTTGCCAGAGAGCATATTAACAAAATTGATACCTGTTTGTGACTTTCCCGCTCGTTTCGGCATGGATATTGTTAAAAGACGCAGCTTTTTATCAAGAATATCTTGGAAGCCCTGTACCATGGGTTTCAGATAATGCCTCCGGGGAGCATAGAACCGCTTTTCCGGCTTCCGGTCAAGCTCAATATAGGTCATAAAAGCGTCAAAATTATGGGGAGCGTCAAACAGGAGGCTCTTCCTCCATGCTTCATAGAAATGCTCCGCCTCTTTCGGAGAAGTTCTGCGTAACTGCTTGGCCGAGAGAACCCGCAACTCTTTACTGACCTCGTGCGCCGCTTGAAAATCTTCCGCTTCCCACTGGCGGCAAAGGGATAACAGGTCAATGTAGGCGGCATGATCTTCCGGCTTATTCCCAATGTGCCGTTTAATACTGTCTGCCAGCTTCCGATAATCCATAAAAATCACCTCAAATTCCTCCGGCAAGCCGGAACGCTTCATACATTTTCGGAAACTGGATGGCAAACCAGTCAACCATTTCCTCGTTTTTGGCCCACGCTTTATCCGGGGCAAAGCTATTCCACTGTAACCCGGACTCATTAAGGAAAGCGTGAACCAACTCATGTCTGATAGTACATTTCTCCATACGCTGAATGATTTCTTCCTGAGCCTCAGCCCAATCCGGGGTGCTTCTGAGATTGAGAATAACGATCTCTTTGGTGTTGTTGTCACAGTAGCCACCATAGTTCATCTTCCGCATGAACTCGTCCTGGTTATAATTGACTCGGCGCAGATTATATTTCGTACCCAGTACATCAATTTTCATAATGACCTCCCTCAAAAAAAAAAGAAAGGGGCTACCGGATTTCTCCGATAGCCCGTATTGGCTGTTACTCCCGCCTTTGCGTGAGCCTATTTATTCTTTGTTCCTCTCCACGATGGCCTGTAATTTACTCGCCAAATGGAGCCACATCTTCGGAACTTTATTGGAGATTGTTCCGTTGCTCGGAACCGGACACTGATACCCGGAGCCGTCTTTCAGGAGGATTTGCAGAAAGAACCCGTCTGGTATTTCATGTACGATGGTGCTGGACTTTGACCCCGCTGTAATCGCTCCGGTCACGACTCCAACCCCTCCGGCAATCGCACCGCCTACAATAGCCCTTGCTATTGCCCCGGTCTTCTTGGTCTTAGTATGCGTTTCTTTGACGATATTTTCAACAATGGTATAGGAACTTATATCCCGATAGGAAATCAGCTTGTCGAAAAACATCATAACCTCGTTATCATCACTGAACATGATGTTGGCATTAGGATTATAAATGTTCTTTCTCCAACCCTCTGTCCCAAAGATTTGACACCGCTCAAACAGCCTTGCCGTTTCCAACTCCTTTCGGGCCAACTCCACTTCGTACAGATCAGGATTACATTTTGCCATCAACTTATCCAGCCTCTTTTGCGCTTTGGCAATATTTTTCTCATTACTGTAATTGTCGTATTGTCCCATGAGATTACACCACCTTTCGCACTTTCTCATACCATGTAGGTCTGCTGATACCAAGTTGACGGCAAGCGTCATTCACCGTAACCAGCCCTTCTTTCTGTTTTTGCACCAGGGCCTTAAATTCATCCGGGTCAATCTCATAAGCAGGGCGACCAAACCCCCTTCCTGTTTTGGCAGATACTTTTCTCCCTCCAACTACTGGCATAGCGGCTATCCCCTCAGCTTGACGCTTCCGTATCTTCTTCCTCTCCTGTTCTGCCATTGCTCCCATAACTTCAATCAGAATGTTATTGACCATCTCGCCAATCCAATCCTGCCCATGGAAGTCCATCAGCGTGGTAGGAACATCAAACACCCTGACAATAATACCATGCTCCTTGAACCACTCCAACTCAGCTTTGATTTCCGCTTTATTCCGTCCAAACCGGTCTAATTCTTCAACCAAAATTTCATCACCGGGAACCAAGATGGATTTTAGCTTTAAGTAATGTTCCCGGTTGAAATTCTTTCCGCTTTGCTTATCGGTGAAGATATGGTCATCGTCCAGATCAGGAGCATAGGCTTTCAGAGCGGCAAGCTGACGAGCAAGGCTCTGGTCTTTGGCTGACACCCGGCCATAGCCATATTTCATTTAGACTCACCCTGTTCTGAGTATTTGTAATCTATAAATTTCTCTTCCTCAGACAAATTAAAATCATCAGCGTCCCAATTTGCAGAACAAGTACCATCGAATACATTTTCACAAGCGGCAGTCATTACCTCCATAGGGCCAGAATTTGACCTTTTGGTTCTCTTCGACAGCTTACCGCTTTTAAGAACAACTCGGTCATAACTGAACTGCCAATGGTCAGATACTATGATATTGCCGCCACAAAGAGGGCAACAGCTTATTTCAGTGCCATATTTCACTTGCTATCACCGCCTGACCCCAATAGAGCGTCCAGGTCATACTTCGGGTCTTCCTTCTGGTCAATCAGAATTTGGTCAGCTCTGCGGACTCCGGGTTTTCTCTCCTGAATGACCACTTCATAACCCAGGGCGGACAGCATTTCGACTGCGCTGTTGAAGGATAGGTTAGTGCTTCTCAGCCGAGAGCTGATTTCATTGCCACGCTCTTTACCAAGAGCCTTTGCCATGGTCAGAAGAGAAACATTTTTCGCTTTCATCAAATCTCGGATAGCCTTGTTGATATACATGGTAATCACCTCTTGATGACACTATACACTGAATTTATTTTGTTGTCAATAGGGGGGGTGAAAATATTTTGTTACTGAATAAGATTTGTAACTGAATGAAGTTTGTTAGGAATAAAGCCTTTTTATTTTTGTGGGAATTTTCGCCACTCACCCCGGCCCGGTGGCGGTAGATATATCCCCCGGCCCCGGTATCAAGCAACCCGCCCCGGCTGCACCCTGAAAAGCATAAAAGAACCGCCCCGGAATGAACCAGGGCGGCAAACTTATTTATTTAATTTCATCAATTCAAGAATTATTTGAACCGGTAAAAGCAAGATCAGCAAAACTATATACACATTTACACCGCCTTATATTGAGGAATACGGGTATAACCTTCAAACACATAAAGAACCAGATCAGAAGGGGAACACCCCTCAACGGCTGCAAGCTCTTTTCTAATGCCCTCTTCATCTTGAGCCGTGATATATACACTATACCCGTTAATATTAAGGGGGCTATCTGTATCGGGGTTAAATTCTCCATCGTCTATAATCCACTCTGAACCCATGTTAAAATATTCTATTTCAAAAGCGGCCAACGCTTCCCGGTTCCAATCATCCACGGGATAAAAAATCTCGTTCCAATCACTCTGACAGCAACCCCGGATAATTTTCCAGCCCCATTTTTTCCCGTCCACGATAGAAAGAACCCGGCAAAAAATATTGTTTGTTTCAGCTCTACTACATTGTGTATAAGCCTTTACAAGCCCTTGCAAGGCGGTTATATCGTCCTGGCTATATTCACCCTCGGAGGGCGGTAAAAATTCCTCTATGGCCTCTTGTAAATCGCCATTATCAAGGGCGTTTTCCACTAATGTAAAAACCGCCGTTTTTCGTTCCTTAAAATCCCGATTGCCACAAACAACCATATTTTCAGGAAACAACCCATCTTCAAAAAGTAAACTTTCTTGAAATTCCGGGTTTATCTGTTTAGCGTAAATTTTCATAGCTGCACCGCCTTTACATAATAGGCCGGGTAATATCCAATTTCATAATTGCAGTTATACCTACGAAACGCATTTACTACCGTTTCAAATTCTCTATTACGGGGAACAATGGTATTAAAACCATCATTCCCAATATGGGGAAATTCTTCTTTCTGACAATCAACATAAACGCCCCACACATTGACCGGTGACACCTTGCAAGCGCACAAGCGAATAATTTCCCCGGCATTATATCGCTTTTCCGCTTCTTTCTTGCTAATACGAATATAGCCGCCTATTTCAATATTTCGCATGATATACCACCCCTTAAAACAACCGGAATAAATTAGAAGAGCGAGCTAAAATAACTCCATATTCCCCTGTCACTTTATCCCAAATCAAACCGCCGTTCATGCCATAAATTCCCCGGCTAACTCCTATTTTCTCATACCATTTTGGCAGTGTGTCCGGGTCAACCTCTGTTAGATCACGGGCCAGCCCTAAACGGACATACTCTTTTAACTGTTTTCTTGTGTATTGCTTCATCGTCCCGCCGCCCCCTTTACTAATTCTTGATAGATTAAATGAGTTAAAAGCCGTTCCGCCTGTTCTTCCGTGTATTGCGCTCTTTCCCGCTCCGACTGCTCCAAAATGTTTCCCAGGTCAACCACGGCGGAACGGTTATAGTAATAACAAGTATCTAACACACTGGGCAAGCCCTGGCACCAGTCTATAAATACCGCTTCATTAGTAAAACCTTTTGCCGCCTGATATTCCGGCGAATAGTATTTTTCACTGGCGTGAACTTCAAGAATAAATCGGGCCACATTTTGAAAAGTGCAAGGGCCGGTAAAATCATACCCGCACGGCTCGAAATGGTCTAAAATATACTGCCTTACATTCTGGCGAGCTTTTTTATTTGTTGTCTTCATTGTCTTTTCTCCCTTCTCTTTACCAGTCGAACCAAACCGAAAATATTTTCCCGATATTCTTTTAACCGCTTCATTGCTTCGGCCCTGGTATATTCACAATCTTCAATCTCCCACCCGTAACCGTAATTTGTTTCAATGTCCCACCGGTCAACGGTTTTTCTAACATACGCCATTTATACCGCCCTTCTTTCTGCATCACTGAATATCTTTTGTGTCTTTAATATACACTGAATAAATTCAGTTGTCAATAGGAAAATACAAAATATTTTCAGTGTTTTCTATACATTATAAAAGAGTAAAGAAAAGTACACTTTTCCAGACAATCGGCCCAGGCTGCGCCAGATCAGCCAGGAGCCAGAGGCCAGGGCGCAAAAGAGCCGCCGATCTCCCAAGAAGAGAGGTCGGCGGCTTCCACATAGTCGCAGAGGTGGCCTGGATAGTCGCAGACCTTCGAGCGGGATAGTCGCAAAGTTGTGAGCCATAGTCGTGAACCAAGTCACTCGTCTGTATCATAGTCGCTGGCAGTAGCTTCCAAATACTTCTGTTGAAGCTCTTCCGGGGGAGTCACCTCGCCAAGCTGGTTATTCGGGGTCAAAACCACTTCCTGCTTGTCCTGATAGCCGAAATGGTTCTTCATCAGGAAGATAGCTGCGACTGGATTGATCTTCCCGTTCTGAGCGTAATCTTCCATTTGGGCGTTCAAAAATTGATACGCCTTTTTTATAAAGTCCCGACTTTCAGGCGGAATAAAGTCGCTCTCAATACCATTAGCCCATTTCCAAAGAGTTCTTCTATCCCTACCAAAAGCCAAAGCCAGTCCCGCAACGCTCGGCTTCATATCATCCTCAGCACAAATGCTTAGATACATTCCAATACGCTCTTTGACCTGGGCAGGTTCCTTCATATCCACATTGGGCCAATCCCACATCTTCATGGAATGTTCAATATATCTACGATTATCGCCCGGTTCAGCATGGACACTCATAGCTTCCGTCCGATCAGGTCGCTTGTTCCCACCAGTCCCCTTCGGACGGCCACGCCCTCTCTTCGGAGTCAATTCTTCACTCATATTCAGCACTCCTTCACTAATTATTTTCAGTTAGACTTTAGTGAGTTTAGTGACCCATTTTCGATTTTTGCTATAAATCTCTCTATATATCACTCTCTATGGAGGGTTTATACAGAAAAATATAGAAATAGCGGTCAAAAAATGCCCTTAAAGCCTTGCGCCACAAGGGTTTCCGGTAGTGGCCGATTATTCACCAAAAAAGTCACTAAAACGCACCAAAGGCCAAAAGTCGCAAATATATTCAGTAGGCCACTAAATATATTCCTCTCATGCCGGGAACAAAACCACGGTTTTCGCTCCATCCTTTTGAAGCCACTCAAAATAGGCGATTTTGTCTACCCGGCACCCTTCTTCAAACGGGTTATCAGTATTGCAAATGACCATTTCCACAGAAGCATCTTCGGGGATATTGGCTAACTTTGCTTTCAGTTCTTTCACGGTCATGCTTCTTCCTCACTCTCATGCTCAGGAGGGGTATCGTCACCCTGCATAGAAGCTCGTATAAAAGCCTGGGTCAAGATCATGGCTTCTCCGGGAGTTGCACCGGCCTGAATGGTGGCTCGGTAGAAGAGGATGCCGGTTTCAGCCAGAACACCGATTGCCTTATACAGTTCCTTGAACTTGTCATTATTACTCATTACGGCTATCTCCTTTCTCGCACCGGAGAGAAATCATTTTCTCTCTGGTCAGCTTATCTACTACTCTCCCAATCTCAAAGTAACCGGACATAGCCGCCAGTCGTTCCAGATTTTTTGCGGTCTGTGCTGTGACCAAGATGGACATACGGCGCATATTTTTCTTGTTCATGAAAATCATCCTTCCTGGGAGTTTTTCAAGCAAAAGTCGTAGAAAGCAGCTAAATGGTCAGCGGCCTCTTTCATTTCCTCATAGGAGGCAATGTAGGTCTCGCACGATGTTCTATCAAGAGCCGCAATAATTTTACCTATTTTCTGGAAAAGGAGAACTCTCTCATTTTCAGTGTTCATTTCAGGAACCGGAAAGAGAAAAGCCGTTTCTTTTGTGTAAAACTCCGTACCGTCTTCGCATATCACTTTGGTTTTCTTGGGTGTAACACGCTTGATGGTATAGGGTTTATACAAGGTCAATCCCGTATAAACATTCCACCCATAGGTGATATTTCTCGGAATACACACTTGCATACCGGGTTTAAGATCATTGATAGGAATAGAAAGTTCAAACTCATTTCTCTTGTAATAGGCCATAAAATTACACTGTTCCCTTCATACGAATGTCCCGGTAGGTGGGATAGCCAGAGTAGACGGTCTTACCTCCATGCCATTCCGGGTGAGCTTCCATGTCGGCATTAAACCGCTTTGCGCTACACACAAAATAGCCGTTGGACTTACACCAAATCTTGTAAGCGTCATAGAGCGTCTTAGCTCTGGTGTAGGCACCTCCGGCCTTTTCACACCTTTCTTCTAAGAACTGCAATACCAAGTCATTGTCTTTCTCATACTGCTTGACTACCTGACGCATAGCCGGGGACATTTTCAGTCCGAACCGCTTATATTTGAAGTAGCCCTCCAAGAGCCAAGTGAAAATGCCACGCATGGCCGCCTGGGTCTGAAATTCACTTTTGAGGTTTTTATCCTGCTCGTCTTCGGTGAAGTGACGGTTGAACTCCACCACCCGCACACGGTCAGAGGCAAACAGGCTCTTGTCATTGACAGAGGGAAGGTCGTTACAGGACAGCCAGAGAGTGAATTGGGGGAGGAAAGTCGTAGTAGCTTCGTAGAGGTTCCGGGCCTTGATCTCTTCTCCACCGGTGAGCTGTTTGATTGTTTCTTCGTCCAGCTTGCCATACTGGTTGCTCTCCGCCATGGTCACAAATCGCTTACCTTTAAGGGAAGCCAGCATGGGGTTCGCTGCCTCTGCGTTCTTTGACCGGTCAGACTTGCAGATAATGGACACGGGGGACACAGAAGCGTAGTCGCCCAAGAGATGATGAATGGCACTCAACATGGTAGATTTTCCGTTGCGAGTGGTCTTACCGTGAAGGATGAACATACACTCTTCATTCGCCATACCGAGCATTGAATAGCCCAAGGCCTTTTGCAGATATTCAGCCTTGTCCGGGTCATTGCAAGTGACCTCTGTAATAAACCTCTCCCACCGCTCACAGCGGGAGTCTTGCAAAGTATAGTCGAAATTGGTCTGCATCGTCAGGAAGTCCCGCCAATCATGCTCACGGAACTCCATCTTCTCCATGTCGTAGGTTCCATTCAGGCAGTTAATGAGAAAAGGATTTGCGTCAAACTCTTCTGCCGTAATCGGCATGACGCTGGCAGCATCCTTCATAAGCCGGTCACGGAAACGCCGGTCGCCCATTTTTACGATAAACTTCATATACTCCCTGCGGCGATCTTCGTTGTCAATCTCTCCGCAGTAGAGAGCCATAAGGCGGCAAAATTCCTTGATTTTCTCAGCTACCAACAGGGAGCCAATATCCTTCCTCCATGCTCCCTTAGAATAGGTGTACCAGCACTTTGCTTCCGGGCAAAAGCGGGTATCATTCTGGTAGCACTCGGAAAACAGCTCTGCCATACCAGACTCGTCCCAGGAATAGCCGGTGCCGCTGATCTGGTGGCTCCGCTCCGGCTTGGCCTCTTTGATGTAAAACATCTTTCGGGACAGGTCTTTATCCATGATGTACCGGCCATTGGAGAGCTGAAAAAGTTCCTGCTCTTCCGTGGTCATAATTTCATCGGCCATTTCTCGTCACCTTCCTCATTGCCTTTGCTATTACCAGCACCGAACAAGCCTGAGCGTCTTCATCCCACCACGCACACTTCTCTTGACAACAATGCAGGACTTCGTCCGTGGAAGCATTGAGAGGGCAATATTGCTTATTCTCCATCTGTTACACCCCCCCCCATAGAAGAAAGCGTTTCTCAGGGCCGTGTCGATATGGGACATGATCTGAGGCGGTAAGGTACAGACATATTTCCAGTCTTCGGTAATGTCGATAACCCGTACCTGTTCACACTCGACCATACTTTGCTCCAAGTTCTCCCATACAAAAGCAACATGGGTGGGCATTTCCAGCCGCTTCATTTTTGTGGTCAGAGGGACTACAATACTGGTGGGAGAGAACTGGTTCCCCATGTTATTTTGAACGATGACCCAGGGCCGCTTGCCTCCCTGCACATGGCCGGAGGCCGGGATAGGTACATCTATAATGACAACATCTCCACGCTGATAAGGTTTCATGAATTACCTCCTATATCTGGTAACTGAATTTACAATGGTTTCAATCTCCGAACGGGGAAGAGGCGGCTTGCAAGCCTGAGTGTTGGCATACAGCAGCTCTTTGTAAATCTCCGCTTTGGAATATCCCTGATTGTGCATCTGACCGGCCAGAGAAGTCAAACTCAGGTTCCGGCTCCCGGTAGTGATTGCGGGATATTCTGGTTTTAGAGCGATTTTCCCCGGCTCTGGCTTTCGGTAGATTGGGGAATAAATGCGTTGTGGAGCGGAGGAACCGGCACCTTCTTTCGGAACATCAGGAAAATACTTGGAAACGATATAATCAATCGCTTCTTGATTTTCAATGATCTCCGAATAAATAATGACTTTTCCGGTCATAATGAAGTACCGGCCACTCCGATAAATCTCCACCCCGGCTCGGTTGTTACGACCTTTGAAGGGGAGAGAGCCTTTCAGCAGAATGTGTACCCCTCTTCCGCTGCGGCTCTTCTCCGTATAAGAACCGCAATGGCTGATAATGTCAGAGGCCAACGGGTTCAATAGTCCTTCTGAAAAACCGTCATCAATGTCAATCCCGATTAGTCCATCGTCATTGAACACATATCCGATGCCGTCATAGATGCCGTTCGCCACATTCAGCACAGCACAATCAAAAGTTCCCCAAGTATCAGGCAGCACAGAAGAGGCAGCTTTTTTTTGGCCGGTCTGCATGGGAACCTTGCTGCTATTCCAGACATTGACCCATTGGGTCTTTTCTTTCAATTCAGAGGGTATTTTTTCATACATGACGGCACCTCTCGGTCATTCAGGTTTCATAAGGGGAAGGGAGCGACCAATCCCATGTTTCTCCGCCTTTGTAGGCATTTCTGAAATAATTGTGTTTGCCATCTCCGCTGAACCAGAGATAGTCAGAAGGTAAAACCCGCCCCGTATTAGTTTCCCCATCTTTTTCCGCATACCATCGGGTAAGAACATCTTCGCACAGGGCTTTAATTTCATCATCAATCGGGTTATCTGCATCATACCCGATGAATTGATAAGGAGCGGTAATTACCGTAGTGATTGAACCATATCCCTGATCGACACGGTTGAGCGCACACCACACACAAGCGGCCTTTTCCGTATCAGACGGTACACCCCTGGCCTCTCCCCATACCATCTTTGCCAGCACATCAACCTCTTCCTCGCTCCAAAGAGGAACAGTGGGTGTGGGTTCCGGTGTAGTGACTTCAAGCACAGGAAGCTCAGGAAGTTCAATGATTTCTGTTTCCGGCTTGGCAGAACAGGAAGATAGGAGAACCAATGACAGCAGCAGTACCGGAAGCAGCTTACTCATTGGTGGTTTTCCTTTTCTTCGGAGAGGTCTTGGTGGCGAAGAAATACTTGTTATCCACGCAAACCGGATAGCCGGGAAACCTATTGCTGGCTCTCTTGGTTCCCTCGTTGTAAATCTTTTCCGCAGTTTCAAGCGGCATTTCGCCGGTGACATGATCTGCACCGGCGACCATGATATACGGAACTTTCCCGTTATTGTTCACGAATGTCATGAATACTTCCCCTTTCTCTGTTCCATGCCTCCACATCGACACCAATCTTTTTCAGTTCTTCTTTGCAGAGCCATGTGTAATCGTCCGGCATTTCGTAATGTTGAATAAGCCGGTCATGTTCCGCGGCAAAGGCTTCATAAAAGCGTCTGAGCCGCTTAGGGCCAAAGCCCAGATGAACCGCAAGGGTATAGAGAACCATTGCGTCAATGTCATCGGTATAGCGTTTGTCCGCTTCGATGATTTGCCGGTTGATCTCCATTTCCATGGCCTTTTTCTCTGCGGCGGTGAAGACTGCTCCGTAAACCTTTCCTCCGGCCTTTTTCACAATCATGGTTCATACCTCGAAGTCTTCAAAGAAAGCCGGGTATCGGGCCTGCATCTCAACCAGGAGCATCTTTGCGACCTCTCGCATATCCGGGTGTGCGGCAGGAGCGGTACGGAGCCGAAGGAAGTGCCTCCATTCCCGCATATTGGCCGTCATGACCACCTCGGTCTTCGTGCTGTTGGGAAGAACAGACCGGGCCTCCTGCGGAGTACAGCCGAAGTCAAGCATATTGAAATAGGCTTCTTCTGCTTGGGAACAAGCCCAAAACCAGTGTCGGTAAGCCGTACCGTCTTTATCAAGGGAGCAAGGCTTGATTACCGTAATTTCAGAACCAAAGTTCTCTTTGCCGTAATTGCAATAGCGGGTACTTTCCTGGCAGTAGGAGGCCAGTCTGTGCCGAACAATCTCATGGCTCACACCTCTATCACAGGTAAAGCGAACACTCACGCTGCCATGCTCAATGACAGCCTCATGACCTCGCTTCAAGATGTTCTTGACAAACTTTTCTGCGCTGTCCCCGGTAATCTTGCTCTCGGACTTATAGCAAGTGCGTCCGGCCAGCTCAATCAGAGAGAGAAGGTCAGAATAGGCGGGAGGATTGATAAGCTCCACTTTAGGTTCAATGATCTTCATGCTCAGACTCCTTCCACATGGCTTGCCAGCATATCCGCTTGGTGCGTCCACAGCACATTAGGATAGAGGTTGACGGCTCTGGTGTAATCGTTCCACTCGGACTTGTCGGTAAAGGCTCCCATGTGATACCTGATACACAGAACCTCTTCCTCAGTCAGCTTGTAGAACTGGCTTAGAAGCATGACCGACTTATCACCGTGGCCTTTGAGAAGCGTGTTAGGATTATGCTCCCAAGAGAGTTTATCGAAAATGAACTGCTTCTCCCCGCCAATATAAATTGTGTCTTTGACAGGATGACGGTACAGGTCGATTTTGCAGAGGTCATGGAAGATACCCACCAGATAGGGAGAACGGCAGTCCTTCCATTTCAATTCCAATCTCTCAGTCAGGCCGGCCAAGTGTTTTGCTACGGATAGAGAGTGGTCAAACAAGCCGCCCTCATAGTTACCGTGGTACTTGGTCGAAGCGGGAGCGGTGAAAAAGCCATTGATAGTGAGATAGTCCAAAACCTCAACCGTAGCCAGAGGGGTTCCGTCCGGCAGACGCATGAAGTTTAGGAACTCAGACCGGCGATCTCTTTCGGTCATGACCCAGCACCTTCTTCCTGATCTAATCTGTCGGAAAGCCGATTAACTTTCTGTTTTTGCCAGTTTCTCACTTCACAGGAACATTTGAAAATACACTTAATTTGGGCCAGCATAATTTCCACATCAGCGATTTCTTCTGCGATATGCTTCACATCGGTTTGCCCTCTAAGGTGTTTGCAGAGTTCCTTTTGCAATTCAGACATTTCCTCGAAAAGCATATTGATTTGACTATTTACGCCGTAATGTTCAACGGCTCTGCTGATAACTGAATACTCACTCAGCGTCATGGTCGGAAACCTCCATTTCCAGCACCGTCATAATGGCATAATTGGCAAGGTCAATCAGGGTGTCCCGAATGGACTCGTCATTTACCTTCTGTTCCCCACTTCGGGAAAGAGTCTTAAACCGGTTAAACTTATCGCCCAACCTGATACGAGCCATTGCCATACCCTCTTCAACAAAGGTCTGGTGGAAGCTATCACCGTAATCATGGTTCTTCCGGGCATAGAGGCCGTTGATTTCCTCACAGATTTCCCGGTGCATTTGAACCTTTGTCTTTGTTGTGGTCAAAGTATCTTATCCTCACTTTCCACATATTTTTCAACAAACCATTGGCGAGGGAGAGCGGAAATTTAGCCGCCCTCCCTCGTCCATAATCAGCCAAGAAGGGCCATCAGGTCACTCTTAGATTTAGGGGCCGCAGTAGCCGCCTGAGCGGACGCAGGAGCGGTTTTGGGAGCCTGGGTGGGTGAGGGTGCCGCCTGTTCATCCCACCCGTCAGAGGGCCGCTTATCGGCCAACCGAGCGAAGGTAATGGTCTTGTCCGGCTTGTTCTTGTTCGGTTGAACATCATGCTCAATATCACACTCGATGAAGTGACCCACAAGGTCTTCATGGTCGATTTCGGTAAGCTCGAAATCCTGCAAGGCGGTTTTCGCAAAATAGCTGAACGCATTAAGCGCACCTTCGTTCGGAGAGCCGTCAGTTTTCAGCAGGGAAAATCGTTCGATGTGCTTGGCTCCGCTTTGCGTCTGCATGGTAATTTCCAGCTTGCCAAAGGCTTCCTTATAGCTGACCCCGGTAATTTTGAAGATATGGGTTCCTTCCGGGATAAGGGAAAACCCATCACTCAAACCAATTTTAGCCATCTTGTTTGTCCTCCTTAGACTTCATCATTGACGGGAAAGATGATGCCCACAAGTTCCTCGTCATCTCCGGGTAATTCCGGGAAACTCTTTACCAGCAGGGCTTTTGCGACATTGGAATTGGTGTCAATGTCGTAGGCATAAAGGATTTCACAGGTGTCTTTCCGCTCAATCAACTTCCAGTCATCGTTGCTGATCTTGATAGAAATGTCACCAGCCTGGGTCTTATAGACCCGAATACAATCCTTGATGCCGCCATCGGGATAGGGCATGATTGCCTCAGACAGAACCGCATAGTCTGTATGACCAATCTGGTCAATCATCTTGTCAATGGCCTGGGGCATATCCTGAATAGCCGCAGCGGTCACGCTTTTCACCGTAGTGGGAATGAGCATCATAGCCGTGGGGGAGGCCAGCCAGTGGTCAACAAAGGGTAGGTCTTCAATCCCTCTCTTATAGATCACTCCGCTGGAAGCCAGAGATTTCACAAAATTCTTAAACTTCATCGGTCATCCCTCCTTAATTGCTTTCGGCAGCAACCGGTAGCTGTCCTCGGTGGTACTGTACTTATCCAAAACCCCGTCCGCTTTCATAGCGTCCTTATTGATTTTGGTAGTGGTACTCTTGCTGACTTCCCAGGTATAGGCAGTACCGGCGATAGACACCTTTTTGTCCCCCTCACGGAACTGCTGAATAGCCGCCTTTTTAATCATATCGGTCAGGGTTTTGTACCGCTTCTCGTCATCGGAAACCTCGGCGGCATGAGCGTCCAGCTTACCTTTCAGCTCTTCGGCTTCTTTCACCAGAGCCTCTAAGTCGGTTTCAGGAGAGAGATTGTTGGTACGGAGAGCGGCCAGTATTTCAGCGTCCTTTTTCTCGTCATAGGCCGGAGAGAGGCCGCTTTCCACATGGTCTTTCCACCACTTCAAAGCCGGTTTCACATACCGCTTCTCGAAGTCCGGGTAACGCTCTGACACTTTGAAAGGCCGAGTGATTGTGTTGACGGAACTGCATACGAAGTTCTCAGGGTGTTCATAATCACCGGGTTCCAGGAAGGAGGCCACCATTATTACGCTGTCTACGCCCAAGAGATACGCATAAAGGGCGGCTTGGAGGGCATAATATTCAGGAATATCTTCCGCCCAATCCTCTACACGCTTGGAGGTTTTCATTTCCAGAACGGTTGTAGGCTTGCCATCTTTGCCATGCAGCAGGTAGTCCCACATACCACCGAGTACCGGCGTATCAGAGAAGAAATCACCGAAGGTCTTCTGGAAATAATTCTCGCCGTAAATATCGGTTGGAGTGACCAGATTGCTCATGAAGTAGGTGTTCTTCATGTATTCCGCCTGTTTCGGCTCGATGGTCTTACCGGCAATGGTATAAATCGTGTCCTCGAAGGGCTTCTGGTAGGTACGGGTGATCTCACACCAGACCTCAAAGGGAGTAGACCAAGGATTGAGGCCGAGAATGGTAGCGAACCGGGTAGCGGTCAGCTTCTTAGGACGCTTGGGCGGCACAATCTGAATTTTGTTGTCAAGCCATTCCATGATTAACCCCCTGAGTGTCATACGCCGAGAGCATATCCCGTACACCGGTAATGAGCTGGTCGCACACATCAGCGGTGATCTTGGTGAAGCCCTCAGTCTTTACGGCCACATTCTGCACAAAGCTTTCCTGCTCTGCGTCCAGCTCCATGAGCTTTTTCAGTTCCGCTTTCAGCGTGGCAACCTGTTCTTCACTGGCGGCACCCTCCGGGGCGGAAGTCAGCTCGGACTTGATTTCCTGACGCTTCTCAGCGGTCACAGGAGCCTTTTTTGCGCTCTTAGGGGGAGAGGGAGGTGTCTGAGTATCTTCATCTGCACCGGAGGTATTGTCGATGCTGTCAGCCTCGATAATGTCAAGAACGAGCTGCCACAAATACCGGCGCATATAGGTGATAGAACTGCCCAGGGCTTGCATTTCGTTCGTCACAACCTTGCCGCTGTTGGAGATGATAGGGGCGATCTGCGTGAAGGGAGCCTCAAAGGTAATAGGCTCTTCATCCCGATCATCACAGTTGAAAACTTTGGCAATGGCGTACTCCTTGCCGAAGGTGGGAGCCATCAGCAGACCCACTTCCGTGAAGATGGACTCGGCCACAGGAACAATGTCATTCAGCTCGAAGTACATGAACTCCAAGTGAATGTTTTTTCCGGTTTTCTTCACACCGGCTTGCAGGAACTTCAATCGGGCAATCTGCAACTTCCGGCAGATATTCATGCCGCTGTAATCAACGGCGGGTGCGGGGGTCTTTTTACTCTCGGTAGCCATTTTTCTTATACCTCCTGAAACTTCTTCAAAAACTTGTGAGAACTGATATACTCATTGATCTTCGCTCTCTGCTTACCCGCAGCCCTACGGCGGTTGAAAAACAACCGTCTGCGCTCTGCTCTACCAGGATTTTTCTTCATATTGAACCCTCCAATAATTTCAACAGATTTCTTTTCGTGACAGCGATAAGATTATCGCCGGTCAACATCTTCCATCGGAATTTGCGGTCTGTCGGCACAAGCCCAAGGTCTTCTGCTTGAAACCGAAGATCATAGTCACGCACCGTATGGCCGTCTGCCTTGAATGTGACCGGACTATCCCTATCCCATTTCAAAAGCAATTTCCAGAGGTCAGGGTAGGTTTTTCGCAATAATCGGAGCTGGTCTATTCCTTGATTGTGACAGAACCAACACCCCCCCTTGTTGCGGTTGTGTAAATCGGAGAGAGCAAGTCCCGCTCTTCACACCACTTCCGGCAGTAGGCTTCATCCCACCCGACTTCCACCAGGGGCATTTTGAAGCCGGGTTTAGTGTGACGCTCAATGCGTTCCGGTTCATCCGCAGCTATTCCGAGGTACTGCACAATATTTGTTTTTGCCCCTTGTGCAATGGGGCCAGTAGAAAACCCGGCGTTTGAGATCGCTCGTACACCAATTCCCCTTGATGATAGGGAAGCCGAGGATAAGACCCGTCTTTGAGCTTTTTGCACCATGCGCTGATTGTAAACGGGAACCCGTTGCAGATTTCGGAGTTTGAGTCGGCTGTTGCACCATGGAGCGAGGCGAGGTGGGAACCCGGCAATCGGAGATACCCCCCCTCACCGAAACGATTTATCGTTGTTTCTTTTCTGATAGGAACATGGTAGAACAGTTTTTCATAAGTCAACTTCTCACCATTCCGAACTGCACATTGATGTTCTACTTCAACCCCATACCGCTCTCGAATGATTTTATCTGCATGAACCTTGAAGGAAACCATTGGCGGCAGATCAGCCGGAATATCATCCGTTGCCCACACTTCCGCATGAATGATACGGTCAAGCGGCCAACCAAGCTCTTCAATGGCTCCCAAGCAAGCTAAACTGTCCTTACCATAGGAGAGTGAAAGGACATACTCTGTGTTCGGTTCTCTTTCCAAGACTATCCCTCCAACAAAGCCGTCAGCTCTCGTTTGACCTTATTTACTCTCCGGGTATTCCGCTTAGGAGGCTTGATACCAAGGAAATCCCGGACATACCGTTTTGCCAGCCGGATATACCAGTCACGGTCAATCACCTCAATAGAGAGATGATTGTCATTGTCTACCACGCACCTTGACGGTAATCCGGCAATCTTCACGGGGTTTCCAGTCGAGAGGTGCATTTTGTAGAGCGTTCCCATACGGTGATTGTCCGTGGCATATACCCGGTTGACTTTCTGTACCACTTGTAATTCTCCATCCACCTCATGAAGAGCGTCACCATACTTACTCCCAGCCTTGGCGATCAGTTGGAAGTCCAGCAGCTTGTTACACTCCATGATAGTCTGCTCCACAGGAACTCCGTAGGCCAAACAGTCTTTGACCGCTCTGGCAACTACACAGGCGTTGTTATTGACATTGAACGCTCCTGCTGGTGCAATCCCTCGAACCAGAACCCCGCCTTTGATTTTGGGGTCGCCCTCAAACGGGACTTCCACATAATTGTTTACATCTTTCTGGCAGATCATCTTTATCAGGTCTTCTTCCAACTCAAAGCCGGTGCGTTGCTCCCATTCTCCGGTAATCTCTTGATACTTGGGAACATCGGAGTCATCAAGGCTGACCATGATGCCATCGGTGTTAAGCTGAATGATTTTCAGCGTAGGGCAATCCTGAATGAGATGGATAGCCATTTCAAGAAGCTGTAACTGTCCTGAGATACAGACCGAGCGGCCCATGAGGGGGTCATAGAGGTCGTTATACTTGTTCAACATGGCTCCATAGGTGGTGTTCAGCACCAGCTTTAGAGCATTGGCCGTAGCCTTGTCACCGGCCTTTTTTGCTTTGACCCGCCGCTCAATGGTAGCTGCATACACATCGGGAGAGGGAATATTCCGACTGCAATAGCCGTTTAAGATCATCTGGTGAGGGTAGTAGCTGGCGACATCTTTATTGCGAATGGAACGGGTTTTCGTAGCTTCCTCCTGGTAACAGGGAATGGCCCCATGAATACCTCCGTAGGCAATCGTGCAAGGGCAGTCACCAACCATGATTTCCAACTTCTCTTTGAACACCACCTCATTAGGGATGGTCATGTCTTTCAGCCGGTCAAAAAATGCAAATACCTCCTGCGGAATGTACTGGCGTAACAGAGTAGCCGGGTACTGATATTCCCGCTCGTCATAATGAGGTTTAGGCTCTGCGTCAAGGTAGGCAGCAGTCAGCTTGGCATTGGTCATATAGAGGGCCTTTGCCGGGTAAATACCTTTCTCTTTGCCCAGGGTCAATTTGCTGGACAGGTAGCCTTGTCGAAGGTCATCCAGCTTATCGGTTGCGTCTACATCATGCTTGCAGTAGAAGATGACCTCTTCCAGCTCTTCGGGAGTCAATGGTCTATCAAGATTGAAAGACACAGTGGTTTCCCGAATATCCATACCCAGGTGAGCTTCTATTGCTTTCAGGGACAATCCCATCTGGCAATCGTCCATGAGGTCGTATTGGTCAAAGTATATCCGGCTCTCTCGAAGATCAGGGTATTCCCATCCCTCATGGCCCTGGACGATAATGAAATCATTGACCACTTTCACCTCTTCCGGCGTATAGTCTGCCAAAACAGCTTTCAGAATGAATTGGTCATAGTGCTTGTTATTGAACCCGGCCAAAAGTGGCTCCTGTTCCATGAATTGTTTGACTGCTTCGTTGTCGTTGTGAATTACGGTGTACTCTCCGGTGGCCTTGTGTTTGAACACGAAAAGCCAATCAAAGGCAAACACCTCACAGTCAAAGATAAAAAGATTATCCACTCATATCGCCTCCCCACTGTTGGGCCATTGCTTGTGCAACACCCGGAAATGTTTTTGAACGAGTTTTTGGGTCACGCTCATTTCTCCCCTGAAATCTCCGGTAATTCCCATGAGCGTCTTTACAACCTCCATTAACATACGGGGTAACTCCTTCCCGAATAATATCGGTAGGGGTAAGGGGGGGGGAGGTTTTTAAGCCACAGGCAAGTCCGCTTCGTGTAAGGGTGTCCGAACCACCACGGCTGTATCGCTTGGGTATATTGCGGCAACTGGTGAATTTTTCCGGGTGTGGGGTTCTCAACACAAATTTTCTGGCAATCTGCTTCCAGAAACTTCATGAAAAACGCTTTGGCTTCAACGGCTTTCGCCATTCGTTCTTTATTGATTTCCCCTTTTATTCGCAATCGGACAGAACCTGCATTGGTCAGGTAGGTGCATGGAGGAAAAGCAATCAGCAAATCCCATGTTCCAACAATGGCGTGAAGATCACCGTCCATCGTAATAAACGGCTTATTGCCATTGATAAGAGGAAGAACATCTCCTTTGATGTGCCATTCCGGGTGCCCACCAGAACACTCTTGTGTATCGCAAGAATAGGCTTCATGCCCTAATTTCCGAAAGGCGATACATACCGCTTGACTCTCTTCACAGGCTACAAGGACTTTCATTTTACCTTGGCTCCCCGGATGATATAGATACACTTATCAACTCGGTAAGCATCATACCCCTTCGGGTGCTGCTCATTGTACTTGCGCTTATGACCCGAAATGGTTGCCAGTTTGTTCTTCGCCTCTTCCTTGGTGTCATACTCAAAGCACATATTCTTTGCGTTACCGCTGGTTAGAAAATCTTCAATGGCCTTGACTTCTTCGCTCTTGGCAAATCCCCTTCTGTCGGGAGCCTGAACATTGTAGGTAATTTTCAATCTATTCACCCTCTTCTTAATTGGTTTCCGGGGCAGCTATCGTGTCGATATAACAGAGGTCTTCTGTACCCGGTATAACATCAAACAGACTGACCGTAACTGGCTCAGAGGCTTGTTTTCGCCTCTCATGTCCTACGGCAGAGCGCATTGCGGAACAGGCTACCGTGATAAACTTCAATTTCTGCAACTCAGGAAGTGCAAAATATCGCTTCACACTTAACAGATACCGGAAGATAACCACATCAAACCATTCATCAGAGTTTAAGCCCTGTTGTCTTAAATAGCGGTACACAATACTAATGTGTTCCGAAGCAAACCGGCTTTCTTCAAGTGTGAGAGGCCGTTCATAAAACTGTTTCGGGAGCCTGACTGCTCCACCCACATCACACTCACGGGTTTTCATTTGCCCCCCCCCTCATTCTAAAATTTTGCAGCCGCATTTGCGGTACGAAGTGCATCGTTTTTTATAACTGCGGACAAGGTATTGAATACCGTTATCCACATAATCATAGGCAATCGGTTCTCCCTTGCCCTCAAAGGTTCTGGCAATACGACCTACGCTCTGTGTAATAATGGCGTAATCCTTTTGCGGAGTGGTGAGGTACAACCGGTCAAGCCTGGGAATATCCAACCCCTCTTTTGCCAGGGCATAGGTTGCGAACAAATAGTGCTTCTTCCCAGCTCTCATGTCCTCTATGGCCTGTTCCCGTTTCGCCTTGCCCTTTTTGGAAGTCATTTTCCCGTCTACCATTACCGCTTGATCTCTCAAATGCTTCGGGAGATGGGCCATCAAATATTCCAGGTGGGCCAACCGGTCAGACAAAACAAGGTTGTAATGCTCGGCGTTCAGCATGAGATCACCAACAATCTGACCGTTTCTACGGAAGTCCTCAGCCAGATAATTTATCAACTTGGCATAGATGATCGTGCCGTCCGTATCAAGGAACTCTTTACTTAGACCAATTTGAGTAGGCCGGGGAAGGACACTGACGGTCATGATTTTATCGGCTACCGCCTCGTCTGGCACCTGATAAGCGATTTTTCCCAAAAGAGCATAAGTAGCAGCAATCATGCCGTCTGCCCGATGAACCGTGGCAGAGAGGCCGTACTTATGCCGAGCGGCCAGTGAGCTTAGTACCTTGGAAAATTGTGTGACTGCGGTAGGTGTACCGGCTACCCGGTGGCACTCGTCCACAATGACACAGCCCCAAGTGTCCCTGTATCGGTTTAGATCAAGATTGCACATGGTCTGTACCGTTGCAAAGGTGATACCCTTACCAATCTGGACTCTTCCTTCTGTGATTGTTCCGGTCAGGGCCGAACTCATATACTGCTCCGCTCGGCTCTTGCTCTGCAAAAGCAAGTCCCTTGTATGGGTGAGCCAGAGTGTCTTTTCTCCAATCTCGCAAGCCAGCGCAATCCCAATCTGCGTTTTGCCGGAGCCAGCCGCACTCTGCAAAATCCCACGACCACTTTCTACCAGAGCGTCTTTTGCTTTCTCCTGATAATCGTAAAGGGGAATATTGCATTGGAAGTCAACCTTGGACTGCGGAGCAAAGGTCATGGACACATCGGTGAATGGAGCCAGCCGAAGAACATCATTGAAACAACCGTAGGGAAGCACCAGCGTGTCGCCATCCCATTGCATGAGGTACAACTTCTGCGGTGTATTACCAAGCCACAGGTTCATACGGGCCTTTTTGGTATAATCGGGATTTGCCAACACCAGATTTTTCTTGCACCACTCCAACAGGTCAGCGGTGGGGTTCTCAATCCTGAGCTGATTAGAAACGGTCATCCGCATTTCGACACCCACTCTTCCAGTGTAATTCCGAACTGCTTAATTTCTGACCAGTACAACGATCTCCGGGTAAGCATAGCTCTCTCCATGGCTTCGAGAGAGATAAACCATACCTCTCCGTTGGTCATTCTGAGAGCGAACCAACCTTCACCGTTTCCCGTCTGCCGCCAGAGTATCATTGCGGAATACTGATTTTCTTCCACTCGTTCCAGCCGGAAAATGTCTTTCTCACATACCTTACAGTCAATGGGATAGGTGCGGCCATTCTTAGCGGCAATCACATCAAATGGCTGTCCTTGGCTGTTTTGCGCCATCTGGTGCGCCCAAAAGCCATGCCCTGCGAGGTTGGTACAAAGCTGCCGCTCAAAAGAGGTTCCGGTCTTACGGTTCATGTTTGTCAAACCACATTCCCTCCCCACATATCTCTCAATAGTGCGTATGCCTTAACGCAATAACGAGCGGCGTTCAAGTGAGTAGTAGAACTTCGGCCCAAGTCTAAAGCCTTATCACGGAGCCGCATATATTCCTGGTATTCTTCGGAGTTACGAGAACATCTTGCCTTAATGACCTCTGCCTCCCGCATAAGTCCCTGAGCCATGCTTCGGGCCTCTTCCGCCTTTTTGACTTCCCGGACTTTACGCTCCTTGAAATAATCCAAAAGCTCTCTTACTTTTCCGTCATCCCAGCCAGGGTCAGCAACCAAGAGTTTGAAGAGCTTTCTGGTTTTCTCTATCGTGGTTGGGAAAAATTCATCGGCAAGTAACTCGCAGCCTCCGCTATACCATGAAATTTTCACAATATAGTTCATGACTCTCCTTTCTCCGCCCCTTACGGGGCGGGATTTCGCAGATATTGGATTAAACGCAGAAGCCGAAGGACACGCCATAAGAGTAGTGGGCGTTGTCATTGCCGGCGTATCCCGAACTGCTCACATTGCAAAAACCGTCGGTGCCGCCGCTACGAGGCGAACGCTCCCACCGCCAATCCCGTTCACCGTTCTGCTTGCACTTTCCGTACTCGGTGTTCTCCTGGCGATACCAGCCATACCAATGCCCCTCGTCACCGTGGGAATAAATCTTTCGGCCAAAAATTTCCTGCTCGGACAGAACAAACAGAGGGTCAGAAGTCAGGCCGTACTTCTCGCTGTTTCCGCCCAAACTCGTCTTCTTCAAACAGGGCTTGATGACCTTCCGAAGATCAGCAGGAAGCATTTCGATGACGGAATTGTTCAGAACCTTGCGAAGCTGGGAATTTTGCCAGCCGCCCTTGTTGGTGTACTCAGGGTTCATCTGAAAATCGTTATTGAGGGTTTCCACCGTTTCAAAGGTGATAGGCAGGATATTGTTCTCTTTATCCGTATCGTGATTGAAGTCGATGATACGGGCCGTCATAACTGTGCCATTAGACAGGGTGAATTTTTTGGTATCGCCCTGAGCAAACACCTTATCAGCCATGCCAGACTGAGCATACATAGCGATTTCAGCCCAAGAGCAATCGTCCAGCTTCATCTTCGGGAGTTCGGGAAGGGTGTAAATCCGGCCATCTGCGGGAACCTTGCAACAGGGGCAAGTAGGGGTCTTCTGCATGGTGGAAATGACTTCCTTTTGGTAGGTGATCGTCCGCTCCAAGCGGTCAAACTCAGCCGCAAGCTGAGAAAATACATTCTTATCCATGTGAAAATCTCCTTTTCAATTTTCAAAATGTCTGGTATAATCAGATTGAGCTTTTACGCTTGCCGTGGATGGGACTGCACTCCCGTCTGCGGCTTTTCCTTTTCTGCGTAGGATAAAACGCTCCGGCCAGTTTACAAAAGACATAGAAGAGGAATAAGGCAAAGGCCATGTGAAGCGTTCCGGTGCCAAGAGCCATCATGTCTTGCTCAACAGCGGCAACCGTTCCAAGGAGCCAGAAAAAGGAGAGAAATGCCAGGGTTCCAAATATCCGTTTCATTCATCTATAACCTTCTTCCACACATACTCTTCTCCGGTCTTCTTTCTGTACCAGTCCTCAAACTCGGCCCTGTGTACGGGGTCAGTGAAATATTCCCGCACAATTTGAAGCAACAACAGGCTTGCGGCTTTAGCCTGGGCTTGAACTTCCGGTACAAAGGCACTCACGGCTCCCCGCATGACCCCATCTGCATCTGATACCGATGTAGAATATCAAGGGAGCGGCGAAGGATTTCGTCTGCTTTGTCCCCGGTGCGAACACCAGAGAGCGTTGCGGACATTTCGTACTTGTCAGTCATCAGTCCTTCATCGGAGAGCTGCCGGATAAGCCAAGTAAAGGTCAGACTTGCACCGGCCACAAGCTCCCTGATCTGCTCACGGTAGCTCGTACGCTCCTGCTCCGTCAGCCGGACAACAGGTGCATCGGGTGTCCAATACGGACGGGGTGTAGGGTTTCCCACCATCATGCGACCTCCTTTCTTCGATTTACAACTAAAGTTATAAATAATCCTTGTCAACTAAAATCGCTTATGCTATACTGGACTTGTCACAGAACAATAAGCATTAGAGATTTCACATTGACACAGGAGCCGAATTTCTTTCAAAGAAAGGGATTTGACCCCTCGGATTGTTGTTGCCTGTTTTATAACTTTCGTTGTTGATATGAGTATATCAACGATTATCGTTGTTGTCAATAGGGTATCAACAATTTCTGTTGATTTATTTTCAGGAGGTGCCCGCACAATGAAAACGGTAAATCGTACTCCCGAAGAGCAAGCTATTCTCGATAACATTGTTGCCTGTCTAAATTACAAGAAAATTGAACAAAAGGATTTATGTGAATATCTTGGTTTTAGTTCTCAGATGTTCACAAACTGGAAAAACAAATCAAGTAATTCTTATCTGAAACGGCTTACTAAAATTGCAGAATTTCTTGATATTTCAGTCGATCATCTTTTAGGAAAGGTCAGTATTTCCGGCGCGTCAGAGTTAGAAGAACGGCTACTCAGATACTTTTCTTTTTGTGACGCAGAGGGTAAATTGCGTATTATTCAATGCGCCATGAATGAACATGATAGGACGCAAAGAGAAAAAACAAATCCGCCGCAAGGCTCTGTTATTGGCTAAAGTCATCGACCTGTCTGAATGGAGAAAGACGCTATGAAAACCATGAAATTTCCTATTGACCTCTCCATGCTAACCGAAGAGGAAATAGACCAATTCAGACAAGACCCGTCCACACTTTTTGAAGGGGACACCGATGTATCGTTGTACCTTCGGTTCAGCTCTGAGCGGCAACGGGAACAGTCCATTGAAGGGCAGCTCCGTGATTGCCGAACCTTCTGCAAACTTAATGGCTACCGTATTACCGCTATCTATGTAGACCGGGCCACCACCGCCCGGAAAGATGTGGAGAAACGGGTTCACTTCCAAGAGATGATACGGGACAGCGAGAAAAAGCCATGGGAGTATGTGGTTGTTTGGAAACTTGACCGCTTTGCTCGGAACCGAACAGATAGCGCACTTTTCAAATTCCGCCTCAGAAAGAACGGCGTAAAGGTCATCTCTGCTACTGAGAACATTTCTGAGAAACCGGAGGGCATTATCCTTGAAGCTGTGTTGGAGGGTATGGCCGAATTTTACTCCGCCGACCTCTCGCAGAAGATCACCAGAGGCATGAGGGAGTCCGCCTTGAAGTGTCATAGTATCGGAGGCCATATCCCCCTCGGCTATAAGATTGAAGATCACAAGTTGGTTATCAATCCGGCTACCGCTCATATCGTCCAAGAGGCTTTTGAACTTTATGCCAATGGGGAAACCGTGGCCGATATTTGCCGTATGTTTAACGCAAAAGGCTATCGCACAGCCAAGGGAGTAGAGTTTAACCGGAATAGTTTCAAGTCCATGTTCCGTAATAAACGATATATCGGGGTCTATACCTACAAAGATATTGAGATGGAAGGAGGCGTTCCGGCCATCATTGACAAGGAACTGTTTGAAACGGTGAGCCGTAGGCTCTCTAAGAACGCAGAAGCCCCGGCAAGGGGCAAAGCCAAGGTGGATTACCTCTTGGCCGGAAAGCTCTTCTGCGGCCATTGTGGAGGCTCTATGAATGGGGAAAGCGGAACCAGCAGAACCGGAGCTGTCCACAATTACTACACCTGTTATACCAGGAAGCGGAAACACGCTTGTGAAAAGAAGCCCTTGAAGAAAGAATGGATAGAGTATATCGTAGCGCAAGACGCTATGGAGTTACTGACCGATGATACAATTCAAGAGCTGGCAGATATGGCGATCTCTCAAACTGAAAAGGACTTGCGAGAAAATACCCGTATTCCTGAACTTACAGAGCGGATGAAGGAAACAGAGAGCGGTATTACCAATATTACAAATGCCATTGAAAAAGGTATCGCCTCTGACGCTCTTATGAACCGGCTTGTAGAGTTGGAGAAAGAAAAGAAAAATCTTCTCCGACTTTTGGCCGAAGAAGAGAAATATGTCTGTAAAATTGAGCGGAGCCAGATTGTCTACTGGCTGACCGAGTTTAAGGGAGGCCGTATAGAAGACGAGAGATACCGGCGCATTATCATTGACCTTATGGTGAACTCCGTTACTGTATGGGACGAACCTGACGGTTTCCGCATTACGACAGCATACAACTTGACCTCTTGCAAGAGTAAGACTTTCCGCATAGACCCTTCCAGCGAGAAGGGGTTCGGATTTGAGGGGTCAAAGTCCACCAAAGAGAAAGACCCACACAGTTTAACTGTGTGGGTCTTTTATTTTTTGAGAAAAAGAGGACGGCATCTAGAATCTTATAGTGCTGGGGGACAGGGGAGGCGGACGGTGAAGGTGCTGCCCTGATCCACCACGCTATCCACCCGGACCTGGCCGCCGCACAGCTCCAAGATCCGGTAAACAATAGACAGCCCCAGCCCCAGGCCTCTCCCGCTGCCGCTGGAGCGGCTGCCTTGGTAGTATTTATCAAAGACATGGGAGCGGACCTCCTCCGGCATGCCGATGCCCGTATCAGCGACCGAGATCTCCAGCTCCTCCGGGCGGACCTGGAGTGTCACAGTGATCTCGCCCCCTTCCGGGGTGTATTTTACGGCGTTATCGAGCAGGTTGATCCACACATGGCGCATCAGCTCCTCGTTGCCTACGAACTCCGCCGGCTCCAGGCTGGCGGTAAAGGAGATCTGCTTTTTCTCCCAGGAGGGGGAGAGGAGGATGGCGCACCGCTTGATCTGTTCGTCCAGGGGGTAGGGGCGCTTCTCAGCAATAAACTGCTGGGACTCCAGCCGGGTGAGGAGCAGGGTGCTGTTGGCCAGGTCGGCCAGGTGGGAGGACTCATCCAGAATGATCTGGAGATACTGTTCACGCTCCTCCGGGGTGGTGTCCGGCTCCCGCAGGAGCTCCGCAAAGCCTTTGATAGCGGTGATAGGGGTCTTGAATTCGTGGGAGAAGTGGTTGATGAAGTCGGAGCGCAGGGTCTGGATGCTCTGCAGCTCTTTGGACATCTTGTTGAAATCCTCATAGGCAGGCTGGAGGGGGCCGCCCTCCTCTGGCTCCAGATACTGGGAAAAATCCCCGTCTGCCACTGCCTTTAAGCCCCGGGTCAGGCCGGACACCATTCGGTTGAATTGGCGGCTGAACAGCGTGGCGGTGATCCCCACCACCAGCCCCATCACCGCGAGAATTCCGAGCACCGAGACCGTGGATGCCCAGAGCCAGTGGAACCGGTCCAGAATGTGGAGCATCGCAAAGGGGGCCACTGTCACCAGTGTGACCACAACGGACTCGATGGACAGCCAGAAGGCCAGCGTGCGGTTCCGCCACGGACGTCGCTTTTTCATGGCTGCTCCTCCTTTGTGATCTCCGCCTTATATCCCAGGCCCTTGATAGTGACGATGCGAAACTCGGGAATGTCCCGCAGCTTGTTGCGCAGGCGGCTGATGTGGGTCTTCACGGTATCCTCCCCACTCTCCGAGTCATAGCCCCAGACCCCGTCCAGCAGCTGGTTTCGGGTGAAGATCTGTCCCGGATAAGACAGAAGCTTATAGAGCAGCTCGAACTCCTTTTTGGGCAGCTCCATAGCCGCCCCCTCCCGGGTGACGGTGTATGTCCCTGAGTCCAGCACTGTCCGCCCCACCACGATCCGATGCTCGCTGGCGATGTGCGCCCGGCGCAGCAACGCATCCAGCCGCCAGATCAGCTCCTCGTAGTTCACCGGCTTGGTCATATAATCGTCCACGCCGGAGGAAAATCCCTCACGCTTGTCCTCGAAAGACTGTTTGGCGGTGAGCAGGAGGACCGGGATCTGGTCCCCCCGCTCCCGCAGGGTCTTTACCAGCGTATAGCCGTCCATTCGAGGCATCATCACATCAGCAATGGTTAAGTCCACTGGCTGCCGTTCCAGCACGTCCAGGGCCTCCACCCCATCCTGGACGCTGATGATGGCATACCGGTGCTTCAGCTTGGCGGTGGTGAGCAGGCGCATAGAGGTATCGTCTTCCACCAGCAGAATGGTCGCCATTGCCGTCTCCCTTCCCCGGCCTTGGTTTGGGAAGACCCCTCTGGGCAGTTCTCCCGCGCCGGAGTTATTTTTGATAGTTCCACAACAAAAATCAACGAAAGAACAACAGCCTAGTATCTCATCCATGGGATATAGGGTGTCACAGACATTATATCGTCCCAGGGGCTGTCCGTCAAAGGGAGAGCCCGCCTTTGGAAGACCAGCATAGCCCCTTCGGGTAAACTAGACGTAAACTTCCTGTCGCTCTTTGTGGGTTTTTCTAAAAAATGTGGGGCAGAGAGGGGGATTTCCGGCGTTTTCTTCCTGCCGCCCGGGCGGCCCAGTTTACAATGAGTTTACCTGAGCGTGCTATGCTACCGCCGTTAGAAAATCTGCACGAACGCGCAGCGACGATGGAGGCACAACCATGAGACAAAGAATTTCTCTGCTGCTGGCTGTATTGATTCTAGCCGGTACGCTGAGCCTTCCCACCCTGGCCGCAGAGCCGGGGGAGGACAACGCACGGGAGACCGGGGCCCAGAATGGGGGAGTCCAGCAGGTCCCTGCTGACCCGGAGGAGACCCAGGATCCCCGGCCCGACCCGGAGGGGACAGTGACCTGGGCCAACCTGGACAGCCGCATCCGGGAGGGGAGCCTGAGCGCCCTGATCCTGGCGGAGAACATCGGCGGCATCGAGGGCATCGACTATGACCTGATGTATGATGATTTGCGCCGACAGATCAACGACATCGCCGATCTGCAGTGGATGATGGTCCTGATGGGCAACAGCATGGGTGCTGACGCCCTGGACCAGACCTATGACGCTCTGCGGGAGACCTTTGACGCGATCAAGGACGGAGAGCTGCAGGCGGACAACGCCGATGTGGTGTGGCAGCTGGAGGACACGGTGAACCAGGTGGTCTCCGGGGGCGAGACGCTGTACATCACCCTTCTGGGCCTGGAGCAGCAGGCCGCCGACGGACAGCGGGGCCTGGCCGCCCTGGACCGGAGCTTGGAGGAGCTGCGCCTGCGGCAGACGCTGGGCCAGGTGTCCCAGCAGACGGTGGCTCAGCTGGAGCAGACCCGGGTGGAGACCGTCAGCCAGCTGAACAGCCTGGACGCCACCATCCGGGAGCTGAAGGTCCAGCTCCAGAATCTCATCGGTGAGGCCCCCACCGGAGAGCTGGAACTGGGCGCTCTGCCTACCCGGTCGGAGACAGTGTGGGAGGTCCCCGACTATGAGGCCGGCCTGGAGGCCGCCAAGGCGGCCAGCTGGACCCTGCGCAGTGCCCAGAAGGCGCTGGAGGATGCGGAAGAGGATTGGAAGGACGCCCGCTCCGACTACCGCTCCTCCCGCAAGCAGTACCTGCTCCAGCAGGCGGAGCATACCTGGAACGCCGCTCAGCTCACCTACCAGTCCACAGTCCAGAACTTCGAGACCAGCTTCAAAAGCCTGTATGACTCCCTGGCCAACTATGAGCAGCTGTATGCCAGTGCCCAGTCCGCTCTGGTTTGGCAGCAGTCCCAGCTGGACACCGTTCAGACCCGCTATGACCTGGGGCTGACCACCTGCTCCGCGGTGCTGGATGCCCAGGACGAAGTGGCATCTGCCCAATCTGCCCTGGACAGCGCCTGGAGGGACCTGTTCTCCGCCTGCAACAGCTATCGCTGGGCGGTGGAGTACGGCCTGCTCCCGGCCCAGGGAGCATAAACAGAGACACTCAGGGCGGCCCCTGCCGGCTGCCCGCAGTTTGAAGGGAAGAAAGGATGGAACACGACTCCATGGATCGCAAACTTTCCGTTTTATTGTGCGGTGCCCTGACCCTCGCCTTGGCTGGCTGCCAGGCGCCGGTGGAGGAGCCCCTGCTGGACCCCACCGTAACGGTGGAGACCACCGCCGTCCGGGCCGGGGACCTGAGCACCCAGAGCACATACATCGGCACCATCTCCGCAGAGGGTACTGCCAGCGTGGTATCCATGATCTCCGGCAATGTGGAGCAAGTGGCCGTTGCCGTAGGGGACACCGTCTCTGCCGGGGACCTGCTGTGCCGCTTTGATGACGAGAGCGCCCGCCTGAGCCTGCAAAATGCCCAGGCCGCGGCCAACAGTGCCCAGGAGAGCTATAACAGCGCGGTGTCCAACTACGGCGGCACGGACCTGCCCCTGCTGCAGGAGCAGCTGCGCCTGGCCCAGGACAACTATGACGACACTCTGGCCCTGCTGGAGATCGGCGCTGCCTCCCAGGTGGAAGTGGACCAGGCCCACCAGACCCTCCTGTCTGCCCAGGCTGGCCTGGAGGCGGCCCAGGCATCCCTGAACTCTGCCCGGGCGGGCATCCAGTCCGCCCAGGTGGGGGTGGATTCCGCCCAGTACCAGCTCTCCCTCTACAACCTCACCGCCCCCATCAACGGCGTGGTGGAGGCGGTGAACGTCACCCAGAACAACTTCGCCGCTTCCGGTCAGGTGGCCTTCGTCATCTCCAATGGGAACAACAAAACGGTCACCTTCTATGTCACCGACTCTGTGCGCCAGACCCTTACTCCTGGCCAGGCGGTCACCGTCACCTATAACGGCCAGTCCTATGAGGGGGCGGTCACCGAGATCGGCGGCGTGGTGGACGCCCAAGTGGGCCAGTTCAGGGTAAAGGCTATTATCGACGGAGCCCAGGACCTGCCCGACGGGCTGGCGGTGGAGCTGACCACCACCGCCCACCAGGTCACCGGGGCAGTGCTCATCCCCAGCGACGCTATGTTTTTTGAAAGCGGCGTCTCCTATGTGTATGTGGTCCAGGACGGCAAAGCGGTGCGCTCCGACGTGACCATCGGCCTGTACACCGCTGACACCATCGCCGTAACCAGCGGCTTGACCCTGGGGGACGAGGTCATCACCACTTGGTCCTCCAGCCTGCGGGACGGGGTCTCCGTGCAGACCGCCGCCCAGGCGGAGGACAGCGAGAGCGCCCAGGCCGATCCGGCGGCATCCGGCCCAGAGGCGGAGGGATAACGCGGCATGAAGTTCATTCAATTAGTCCTGCGGCGCCCCATGTCTATCATCACCCTCATCCTGGGCGTGGTGGTGTTCGGCTCCGCTTCCCTCACCGGGATGCCCCTGGAGTATATGCCGGACATGGAGATGCCCATGGAGCTGGTGATGATCACCTGGCCGGGGGCAGATGCGGACAGCGTGGACCGGCTGCTAACCCAGCCAATGGAGGACGAGTGTGAGTCCCTGTCCGATCTGGACTCCATCAACTCCTACTCCTCGGAAAACTACACCATGCTCCAGCTGACCTATCAATACGGCACGGACATGGACGACGCCTACTCTGATCTGAAGAGCGCCATCGATAACCTGATGCCCTCCCTCCCTGACGAGTGCGGCGACCCCATCATCATGGAGATCAGCGCCGACGCCCTGGGAACCATGATGATCTCCGCCACTGCCCCCGCGGGCATCGACGTGGCGGACTATCTGGACAACGAGGTGGTCCCCGCCCTGGAGAATATCGGCGGCGTGGCCCGGGTAGAGCTGTCCGGCGCCCGGGATGAGTACCTGCGCATCGTGCTGGACGAGGCGGCCATGCGGCAGTATGGACTGTCCATTTCCACCGTGGGCTCTGCCATCGCGGCGGCCGACTTCGACATGCCGGTGGGCAGCGTGTCCCTGGGCTCCCAGGACATCGCCCTGGGCGTGTACGGCAACGTGGAGGTCAACCCCAACTTCCGGGATCTGCCCATCCAGACCCCTTCCGGCCACACGGTAATGCTGGAGGATATCTGTACCTTCTTCAACCTGTATAAGGAGGATGCGGACACCGTCAGCCGCTACAACGGCCAGGAGAGCGTCATGCTCACTGTCACCAAGCAGGATTCCGCCGCCACTATGGAGGTGTGCAATGCGGTCCAGGACGTGCTGGACCAGTACAGCGTGGACGGTGTGGGCTTTGAGACCATTTACAGCGAGGGCGACAGTATCCTGGAGACCCTGGGCGAGGTGCTCAATACCCTCATCACCGGCGTCATCCTAACCATGATCGTGCTGTTCGTCTTCTTCGGCGACCTGCGGGCCAGCCTGATCGTGGGCATCAGCATGCCTCTGTCCATCCTGCTGGCAGTGATCCTGCTGAACTTTGCCGGCTTCAACATCGACCTGATGACCGGCTCGGCCCTCATCATCGCCATCGGCATGATCGTGGATAACTCCATTGTGGTGCTGGAGAGCTGCATGCGCTGCAAGGAAGAGGGAATGGATTTCCGGGAGGCTGCCGCCACCGGCACGGCCACCATGCTCATGTCCATCCTGGCGGGCACCCTCACCACCGTGGTGGTGTACATCCCCATGGCCATGGCCGACGGCCTGGTGGGCATGATGACCGGCCCCCTGAGCTGGACCATCCTGCTGACCCTGCTGTGCTCCTTCCTGTGCGCTGTGGTGGTGGTCCCACTGGCCTTCCTCTGGCTCAAGCCCCGGACCAAGGATCAGCTTATTACCAACCGCATCCTGGGCCGGTTCAAGGGCTTCTACCGCCGGACCCTGCCCCGGCTGCTGCGCCACCCCGGGCGGGTGGTGCTGGTGGGCGGCGCCTGCTTCCTGGCCGCCATCCTGCTGATGACCCAGATGGAATTTGTGATGATGGCCAGCAACTATGACGGCAGCATCACTGTGGACGTAGCTTTCCGCTCGGGCACCAAGGTGGAGGTGATGAACCAGCGCATTCAGACCCTGGAGGACGCCCTCCTCTCCGACGAGAACTTCGAGAGCGTGACCCTGGACCTGTCCGGGAATACCGCCTCCTTCACCGCCTACTCCGTAGATAACTGTGACCGCTCCAGCGAGGCGGCGGTGGAGGAGTACACCGCCCGCTTCGGCAGCGTGCCGGATATGGATGTGTCTGTCTCCCCCAGCGGCGCCATGGACATGAGCGCCCTGATGAGCAGCAACAGCAAGGATGTGGTCCTGCTGGGCAGCGACCTGGATACCCTTCAGACCGCAGCGGAGCAGGTGGAGGAGGCCATGACACAGGTCCCCGGCGTTATCCGCATCGAGAACCCCTTCCGCTCCAGCCAGTCCAAGGGCCGCATCGTCATCAATTCCCAGAAGGCCATGGCCCTGGGCACCTCTGAGTCAGCGGTGGCCATGCAGATCTACTATTTGCTGGAGGGCATGAATGCCACATCGGTGGACTACGGCGACACGGAGTATGATGTGGTCCTGGAGTACCCCGAGGGCAAGTACGACGATATCTCCGCCCTGCTGGACTACCCCATCACCACCCAGACTGGCCAGCAGGTGGCCCTGCGGGACATCTCCACCGTAGAGTACATCACTACTCTGCCCACCATCACCCGGCAGGAGGGGCAGTACAGCGTCACCCTTACGGCCACCACCACCGATTCCGCCAAGTACAGCGCCCCAAAAGAGATCGACGCCCGGACGGCCCAGCTCGACCTGCCCCAGGGGGTGTCCTTCGGCGTGGGCATGATGGATGAGAGCACTGCAGAGGGCCTGGAGAGCATGGCGACCGCCATCGCCGCGGGCATCTTCCTGGTGTTCCTGGTCATGGCCATCCAGTTCGACTCCCCCCGGCTGTCCATCATGGTGATGATGTGTATTCCGCTGAGCCTTATTGGCTCCATCGGCCTGGTGTTCCTCAACGGGCGGCCCATGAGCATCGTGGGCCTGATGGGCTTCCTGATGCTGGTGGGCATCGCGGTGAACAACGGCATCTATCTGGTGGACGGCACCAACCAGCTGCGGCAGACCATGCCTCTAGGGGATGCACTGGTGGAGGCGGGCACCACCCGCCTGCGCCCGATCCTGATGACCACCCTGACCACCATCATCTCCATGGTGCCTATGATTTTTTCCAATGACAGCGGCATGAGCATGATGAAGGACATGGCCTACGTCATGGTGGGCGGCCTTATCGCCTCCACCCTCCTGGCCATGTTCCTGATGCCCGCCTTCTATCTGCTGATCCGGCGGGAGAACCTGGACGGCACCAAAAAGGGCCGCCGCAAAAAGCAGCAGCCCGAACCTGTGGAGGCCGGAAACGCCCAGTCCTGACCGCCCCCAATAGAGACAAGACCCGCCCGGCCCCCCGCGGCGCGCCCTGGGTGAGGGT